>DASXNP010000030.1:0-5036 GCA_036494985.1 Binataceae bacterium (SeqCode) | reverse complement strand
CACAAACGGCGCGATGCGATTCGCGACTGCGCCCGTAGTCGAGCAGCATCCTGACGATCCGTGAGACGCGATCGATTTGGCTGACGATGATTTCCAGGCCCCTGCGGGCTTTGTACGGGTTAGGCTCACTGTGCAGCAAATGCTCGGCGCGCCCGCGAATCACTCCCATCGGGGTGCCGATCTCGTGCGCCAGCCCCGAGGCGAGCGTGCCGACCGTCGCCAGGCGTTCGGCGTGCTGAAGGCTACGTTCGAGTTCCAGCTCGCGTCGATGCTTCGCCAGCAGATCCTGCCGGGCGACATTCAGCTGATCGTCCAATCGCCGAAACTCCTCGGTAAGCAGACTCACCTCGTTGGTCGGCGAATGCCGATCGCGCAGCTCATCGTCGGAGAAGCGCGTGGCCCTGCGCGAAAGTTCGGCGAGCGGACTCGACACGTAGCGCCGTACCAGCAACGGAATCAGTGCGACGATCACACCAATCACCATCAAAGCCGCGAGCGCCGAGATGGTCGTGCGTTCTTTCAGGTCTTCGCGGATGTCGGTCCAATCCTGGGCAACCAGAAGGTACCCGAAGGTGTTGCCCTCATGACCGTGATGATCCTTTAACGGCACGATGCGACAGAACCAATCCTTCTGCCCGATCCGCGCCTCGAACTCAACGTTGTCCGTAGCCGCAGGTCTCGACCGTTGCACGTGTTCGATCAAGGCGGAAGTTGCTCTGTCGGAGGTACGCCATAAGGATCCATCATTGGTGAGCAACGCAACCGCGGTTCTGTCATCACTCACGCGGCGAAGCACGTCGTCCACTTCGTTCCACTCTTTTTGCAGCAAATCGTTTTCGAGGGCCGGCGCTAGACTGCGCGAGGTAGCTCGTATATCGCGCTTGAGGTCGTTTACGTAGACGAGGCTCGAGCGATGCATTGTCCAATACATGTAGCCCGCCAGCACAGGGGTCAGGGCCAGCAGCAGGACCAATGTCAGTCTCGTTCCGACCTTCATCATGTTCATTATAACCGCTTCTGCGAGAGTTGTAGGCGAATTCTGTTCCCTTAGAATCCTGCTACCCGCCCGGTGTCGCTAATGTTGAGCAATCGCGTTGCCAGTGGTCAGCGCTCGCCGTCGATTTGGGCGTTTCCCTTCGCCTGCTTTCCCCTCTCGCGTTTCCACAGCTCGGCGAGCGCGGGAGAAGTTCTTTTGGCTAGGCTCTACCGCTCAATGATTGGGGCATTTTAGTACGCTGCGCTCGAAAGCCGGGGCAATCTGCCTCAGGGCCTTCCAACCACGTGGAGAGCCGTCAATTGGTTCGACTGCCACAGAAGCTCCGTCCAGGAGCGTAAGGACGCTGGCAAACAACCGGTTGCGACGGCGATTTACGAACGCCGCCGCGACGGAAGCAACCTCCGGCGCGCATCACCTCAATCCCCTCGAAGCCGTTCGAGAGCGAATTCCTTAGTCATACGAACCGCTGGTTCGCAAGCGACCTACACGACGGTGTAGATCGGCTTCAGACTGCAGGACTGCGAAGCCACGCTATTCCTCGACGATACTTAAGAGGTTGCGCTCCCGTTTCAGGCAAAGCTGCCGCGTTGCGCACGATGGGCAGTTCGGTTTCGTTGGGCCGGTCAGCGATGAATTCACATAAAAATGGAGCATTTGCCTATTGGTACCCGACCGAGATCGATGTCGGCCTGGAAGTGCGCTGCGCCCAATGACACCTTCCGCAGTGTTTCACCGGCATCGTACCGCTCCCGTTGCAATTGCTTTGAACTAAAGAAGACGCCCGAGTTGTTCGGCTAGGCGTCAGCGTTCAGAAGCGGATTTTTGGAATTCACCCGCAAATGCCGAAGCTAGCACCTCGTCGAGCCGGTCGTAGTTCGGCGCGGCACCGGAGGAGATAGCAGCGTCGCGGGCCTCCCTTGATGGGAAGAGCATGGTAAGTGTGACGAAGGTTCGGCGACCTTGATCGGCAAGGACGACCGTCGACAGCTTCTCCCCCTGAGCCTTGCCAGCGACCTCGAACGACTCGGTGCGCACCAATCGCTCGGTCGCTACGACCTCGCGATAGAGGCCGCGCATCGACATTTCAGCTCCACCGGGGCCGCGCCAAACATAGCGAAACGCTCCCCTTACACGGTGATCCTCCTCGCAGACCACCATCGACCAGCCGGGCGGCCCGAGCAACCAGCGCTTGAGCAGCTCGGGCGCGGACATAGCCTCCCAGACCAATGCGCGCGCGGCGTCGAAGGCGCGCGTGATCACGATCGAGCGGTCGGTGGGCGTCGTTATCTTCATTGTTTCGTTACCTTTCATCGGCGATTTCCCTCCCTATCGTCTCGAGAGACGTTTGACATCCTTGCTCTTAAGCTCGTTTAGGACAGCGTCGAGCCTCCGGAAGCTTACCTCCCAAAAGCGCCTATAGCGGGCCATCCACCGCGTCGCTTCGGCGAGAGGCCCAGCCTCGAGACGGCACGGGCGCCGCTGCGCGTCCCGCCCGCGCGAGACAAGTCCGGCACGCTCGAGCACTTTGATGTGCTTGGAGATCGCCGGTTGGCTCATCGCGAACGGCTGGGCCAACTCCATTACTGACGCATCACCATCGGCGAGCCTGGCCAGGATCGCACGCCGCGTGGGATCGGCGAGCGCCGTGAACGTCGCGTCGAGATGACCGGGGATCGGCTTTCCATAACTCATTAGTTCTATAACCAATACGTTATATACGATGCGCGCGTCCGCGCGTCAAGGAATGACGCGGTCTCATTTCCTAACAGGAAGGACCCGCCACTTTTGCTAGCAACGAATAGCTTGGGAGTTCTCGCATCGCGCTCTCCAAGCCCAGATGACGCGAGTGCGGCGCGACCACGAGCGCAGCTTGTTATTCTAAAGTGTTCTCTGCATGCGCAGCTTCAAGGATCATGACCGCGTTGCATCGCGGTCGGGTGGCGCGTTCCAAAACGGGGTTTGGGTGAGCCGGGAAAATTGCGGTTTGACACACTTTGGGCGATCGCCAATATACTGACGACTATGCTGTTCGACTGCGCCAACAAAAACGCCAACGGCAATCGGCGCCGATGCGCCAGAGCCTGCGTACCGGTTTCGTGATCGAATAGGAGAAACCGCTCAAGAAGGGGCCGCAGGCACGAAGCCTGCGGCCCCTTTCTTTCCTTCACAAGAAAGAGGCCAAAGATGTCGCGCACGATGATCGCCGACCTGCAAAGCCAGGAGCCCCAGACTACTGAGCTCAAAGGCTGGATCCGCCGGATTCGCAAGACCAAGTCCACGACTTTCATCGTCCTGCAGGACTGCTCCGGGACCATCCAAGTGGTCGCCGATCCCGCACAGGTCAAAACCCTCGAGCTGCGTGCGGAGTCAGCGGTAGCGATCGCTGGAACGGCGCGGCGCGACGGGCGCGCTCCGGGCGGCGTCGAGTTCGATGCGCATGAGTTCAAAATCCTGAACCAATCGGCCGATAACCTGCCGTTCGCCTCCGTCTCGCGCCTCGACCAGCTCTCGGCCGATCTCGCCATCAACTATCGTCCGCTCGCGCTGCGGACCGACCGTGGCGCGGCGACCTTCCGGGTGGAGGCCGCTTTGGCCGAGGCCTTCCGCGCCGCGCTGAGGAAGCGCAGATTCACGGAAATCTTCACTTCGAAGATTGTCGCGAGCGCGACCGAGGGCGGGACCAACCTGTTCGCGATCCGCTATTTCAACCGCGCTGCATACCTGGCACAGAGCCCGCAATTCTACAAGGAGCACGGGGTGGCGGGACTGGAGCGGGTGTTCGAGACCGGCCACGTTTACCGCGCCGAGCCGCACGCTTCGTCGCGTCACCTGTGCGAATACTACTCACTGGATCTCGAAATAGGGTTTGTTGAGGACCTCAGCGATGTGATCGAACTTGAACGCGAAGTCCTGGACGAGATGTTCGCCGAGATTCGCCGCCGATTCAGCGAGGTGCTGGCATCGTTCGATGCATACCTACCATCACTCGGCGCAGCGCCGGTGTGGGAATTCCAAGAATGTATCGACCGCCTGCGGATCGCGCACGCGCGGTGCGAGCGGGCCGACGACCTCGATCCCCTTGCCGAGCGGCAGCTTTGCGCACTTGCCGAAAAGGAATTTGGCGTCGCCGCCGTGTTCGTGACCGGGTTCCCGCTCAAGAGCCGCCCTTTCTATACCCACCCCGCGGCTGACGGTTTGAGCTCCGCCGGCTTCGACCTTCTGCTGCGCGGTCTGGAAGTAACCACAGGCGGCCAACGGCTTCATCGCCGCGCCGATCTCGAGGCCGCGCTACGCGCCCGCGGGATCGATCCGGAAGGGTTCCAAACCCATCTCCGAATGTTTGATTTGGGGATGCCGCCGCATGGCGGCCTCGCGATCGGCCTGGAACGGTTGACGTGCCAAGTGCTTGGTCTCAAGAACGTGCGCGACGCGACCCTGTACCCGCGCGACATTAGCCGGCTCGAGCCATGAACCCGGACCCAAACCCGAACACTATGACAAAGTGCAAGTCCGCTGCCTGAACGCGATCGACTTTCTATAGGCTGCCTGGCACTGGTTCGCAGCCATCAAGGCCAACGCGGCGTACGCGAAAAGGCTGTCATTTCGGTACAACCATGCCCGCCGCCACGCGATCCCAAGTGTTCTTGTTTAGCGGGCGCTCACGCAATTTGGCTTTCTGCACCCGAAATGTTGCCTCGGTCTTCGGAAGCGATGCGACGAACTCGACAAACCGCGGAACCATGTAATGCGGCATTGTCGGGACCAGGAACTCGATCAACGACTGAGGCGTCAACTCCACTTCCGGCCGGCGGACCACATAGATCTTGATCTCCTGTTCTCCTACCGCGGTGTCGACGCCGATCGCCGCGCATTCGGCGATGGCGGGGTGGCGTCCGACCAGTGCCTCGATTTCGAAGGACGATACATTCTCGCCCCGGCGGCGGAGGGCATCTTTTTTGCGGTCGACGAAAAAGTAGTTCCCGTCCGCGTCACTCAGGAAGGCGTCGCCGGTGTGGAACCAGCCGTTGCGCCATGCCTC
>DASXNP010000029.1:0-7164 GCA_036494985.1 Binataceae bacterium (SeqCode) | reverse complement strand
GCTGTATACCAGTCCCGGACCGTGGCGTAGCGCGGCTGCCGCGCCAGCGCCAGCCGGAGATTGTCGATAATCTTTTGCTTGAGTGATTCAACCGAAACACTTTGATCAAATGCCATAGTCCCTAAATCGACCGTAAGATTGAAATCGCACATATGCCGTTGCGGGAAAGTTTGCCTTGGATTGGATTTTGGTTACGAATCGGCCAAACCGGTGGTCGGCCAGCGAACGTTCCCCAAGGTGGCCGCGATCTTGCGCGCGTGATCTTCGAACGAAAATCGCCGCAGCCGCTTACTTGGACGCGCCATCCAAGAGGCGCTTCACCATCCCCTTGAATTCCTTCACCACCGGAGAATTGTAAAAGCGCGCGCGGGTGAAATAGGGGTCGCCCGCGTAGAACCACTCATACTGATATTGGCGGCTGCCGAAGGGTTCGCCGATCATGTCCCACGCGAGCTTGAAGAGTTGTACGCGGTCCTTCGCCGTGGCTTCCTTGCCGCGCAGGTATTTCTCCAGGTAGGCGCCGATTTCGGGATTGGCGAAGTCGTTCTCGGTCGGCGTCATGATGAGCCCGCTGCCGCTGAGCTGACGAATTACCTCTACGGCGCGGACCTGCACCTGGGGTATGAGCACCCAGAGGGTCGCCGCCAGCGCCCGATGCGGCATCGCCCGTGTGGCGCCAAACACTACTTCTTGGGTAGCCGCGCGGACCAGCCCGGAGACCATTTCGGCGT
The DNA here is from genome assembly GCA_036494985.1 of Binataceae bacterium (SeqCode). Classification (GTDB taxonomy): domain Bacteria; phylum Desulfobacterota; class Binatia; order Binatales; family Binataceae; genus DASXNP01. The sequence continues at coordinate 6,433 of DASXNP010000029.1, read as the reverse complement.
TAGCCACCAGTTCTCCCAGCTGCGCCTGGAAGTGGACGGCCTCGTTGCGGCCGATCGCCTCGGCCAGCTGGCAGGCGAGTCCGGCGAGGAAGCGCAACTTCATCATCCCGCGAACGACCGCCTGAAGCTGCGCATAGCCGGGCGTGCGCGGCAGAATCCCGTTGAAGATCTCGACGTCACCGTTAATAAAGACGCGTTCATGCGGCACCTCGACGTCGTCGAAGATGGCGAGGGCGTCTTCTTCGTCGAACCGCGAACTCAATGGGCGATCGAACGCACCGCGGCCGCAATCATAGGTTTCGCGGCAGATGAACTTCATCCCGGGCGTGTCCATCGGCAGTGCGAAGCAAAGCGCGTATGGTTCCTCGCCAGGGCGACGTGGATAGAACGGTCCCACGAAAATTTCGTTCGCGAAGGGCGCGAGCGTCGAAAGCATTTTGGCGCCGCGCACGACGATCCCGCGGTCGGTCTCGCGGACGATACGCAGCACGGCATACGGGTCAGGCTGCTGCGCGGGCCCTTTCGAACGATCGATTTGCGGATCGACCAGCGTGTGAGTGAGACACCAGTCGTTCTCGCGGCAAGTCTCGTAGTAACCCATCACGTTCCTGCCGTAGCGCCTGTCACGGCTACCCAGGTAGGCGTGCGCGGCGGCGAAGTCGGTCACCATCGCGTTGCAGAAATCCGGCAAGCGGCCCATGAGGCCGAAGGTGTGATTCGCGCGAAACTCCTCAGCCCGAACGCGAGCCTCGGCTTCTTCGAGTGTCGTTGCCACCAGAAAGGAGGTGCTGACTGGATCGCCGCTGGTGGGAGAGGCGTAGGTCAACTCGGCGCGATGCGACTGCTGGAGGTCGTAGAGCGAGGCTAGCGTGGCCAGCACGCCGTGAAATGGCGGATAGGTGGTGACATCCTTCACCCGATCGCCGTTGACGAAGATAGTGCGGCCGTCGCGCAGACTCTCCAGGTATTGGTTGCCGCTGCGTATGCCCATTGAGATGCCCGCGGCCGCGCGGGCCATTAACCAGCGCGGCCGCCCACGAAAAATGAGACTTGGTGGCTGATCCGCCGGCGACTATCTCGCCATTGACGAGAACACTTCGGCGAGTCCCGGCTCGTTGTCCGCAAAGTCGAGCTTATCCATCCCGGCGTACTTGTTCTGCCGCGTCTGCGCGATGTACTCGGGCGGATTGTCGCAGTAGACCTCGAGCTGATTGCCATCGGGATCGGTGAAGTAGATGCTCTTGGTGATGCCGTGGTCAACCGTGAAGGAAATCGGCACTTCGTTGTCCTTGAGCACCTTGTAGGCCGAGCGCAGCTCCTCCTCGTTCTTCAGGCGAAAGGCGATATGAACGAGGCCGACCTGACGCCATTCGGGACCCTTGGCATCCTTGCCGACTTCCATGCAGGCGATCTCGTGATGGTCGCGGCCGTTGCTGGCGAAAAACGCCATCTTGGGCTTCGGCAGCTGCATCATGAGTTGCAAACCCATAACGTCCGTGTAGAACCTGCGCGACCGCTCGATGTCGCGCACCTTGATAACCACATGCCCAATTCTCTCGGGATGAATCATTGCCGACTCCTTCGGACTGACGCCTGATTTTGGGGCCGAGTCTAGCGCTATGGTGGGCGACCGTCGATGGCGGCGGCGTTCCCAACGGTGGTCGCATTTTCGCCTGGCGGACTGCAAAGTCGTCAATAGAGCCGCGGGCCGACGAAAACCGCGTCGACGACGTGCTTGGTCGCGGTGGCGGCGCGCTTGGGCTTCTTGAGCAGGTCCTGCGCTAAGCCGAGCGCCGCAGGCATTAGTTCGGATGGCCGCACAACCTGGTTCACCATCCCGTGAGCGAAGAGCTCGCGGGCCGAATAATGGCGACAAAGGATCATCGCCTCTTTCGCCAGCCAGGGTCCCATTCGCGCCGCCATAACTTGAGCGGGTCCGCCGCTGTACGGCACCCCGAGGTCGACTTCCGGCACCCAGAACTCCGCATCCTCGGAGGCGAGGACGAAGTCAAAGGCGACCGCAAGCGCCCATCCGCCGCCGACCGCGTAGCCATTGACGGCGGCGATCGTCATGCAGTCAAGGCGCAAAATCGTGTCGAAGACGCGTCCGATGATGCGCGGTAGGCCCTTATTGTTAGCCGCGAAGATTCGCATGCGCTCCTTGGGATCGGTTACTCCTTTCGCGCCAGAGAGGTCGGCGCCCGCCGAGAATGCGGCGCCGGTTCCGGTCACGATGAGCGCCCGCGTCTGGTGTCCGTCGCGCACCCGATGGATCAGGTCTTCAAACTCGAGCATCACGTCGCGCGTCATGCAGTTGCGGCGCTCGGGACGGTTGAAGGTAATAACGCCGACGGGTCCGTCCATCTCCAGCAGAAAGTTGTTCGGCATCGCGCCTACTCCATGAAGAAGTTGTTGATGTTGGCCTTGGCCTGAACAATCGCGGCATGCTTTTTCGCGGCGAGACTCTGCGCCAACTCCATCGCCACCGGGATCAGCTCCTCTTTGCGCACAACGCGATTCAGCAAGCCCCAACGATAAAGCTCTTCGGCCTTGAAGTGCCGGCAGGTGAAGATGACCTCCTTGGCGCGCGCGGCGCCGACGTGCGCCGTCAGCCATTGCTCAGGTGCGCGCGGTCCGGGCGAACCTAGATCCACTTCCGGCATCCAGAACTCGGCGCTCTCGACCGCGATTCGCAGGTCGCACGCCAGCGCGAGAAACCATCCCCCGCCTACCGCAAAGCCATTCACCGCGGCAACAGTCGGGATTTCGAGATTGGTTAGAAGCGCGAGAGTGCGTCGCAGAATCCGACGCCGCTGCGCAGGTACTGCGGCGAACAGGCGCTGGCGCTCGGCCTTATCGGTAACGCCCTTCAATCGCGAGAGATCCGCTCCGGCCGAAAAGGTGTTGCCAGTGCCCGTCAGGAGCAGGGCGCGAACCCCTTCGTCGTCGCGGACGGCGAGGAGATTTGCCTCCAATTCCGAGACGCTATCTTCGTTAAGGGGATTGCGCTTTTCGTTGCGGTCGAAGATAAGAACCGCCACGGCGCCTTCCCTTTCGAGCCTGAAGTAGCTGGACATCGGACGCCTCCCTCCTCGCGCAGAGCGATCTGCATTTTACCGTGAATTGGCAATCGCAAACGCGGCCTGTCGGCTGCCCGGAGCGGATTGCCGCCATCGGCTACTTATCGCGCGCATGACCGGCCGTGGTCAAATCACGCCGGCTTCGCGTAGGTTCTCCAATTCGGCCGTGCTGATCCCGATGCGCTGGAGGACTTCGCCGGTGTGTTCGCCCAGCTCAGGGATTTTGGGCGTGATCTCGTTCCCCTTCATCCCCGACATCTTGATCGCCGAACCAAGCACCTTGGCCTGGTTGTAGCCTGAGAAGTCAGTCGTGCGGATCAGACCCCGTGCCTCCAGCTCGGGATCGTGAGCGACTTCTTCAATCCCGCGGACGGGAGCGCACGGAATGTTGCTCTCGAGCAAGAGCGCGACGATTTCGTCGCGCTTGAGTGTTGAGGTCCATGTGCCGACTAAGGCGTCAACCGCGTCCACATTCTTGCAGCGGTTGGTTTCGTTCAAATATCGCGGGTCAGCCTGCAACTCGGTGCGGCGCATGAGAACGGTCAGTTCGCGCCAGTGGGCCTCGGTCAGGCAGTAGATCCATATCTCCCCGTCACTGGCTGGGTAGGTGTTGCAAGGGCAGGCGCTTGGATGGCGATTGCCGAGCCGGGGAATCTTCTTGCCCTCGAGCACGGCCGCGATCGCGCCGTTGATTGCCGGTATACAAACGTCGAGCATCGCAACCTCGACTTTTCGCCCACGTCCGGTGCGCTCGCGTTCCAGCAGGGCCGCCAAGACACCGGCCGCCAAATGCATGCCCGTGCTGGTATCCACGAGCGCGGCCGTCACGCGCACTCCGGGCCGGTCGCCGTACCCGGTCATGCTGACAATTCCAGAAGAGGCCTGAATCGTGAAGTCGAGCGCACCGAGCTTGGCGAAGCGGCTGTCTTGCCCGTAGCCTTTCGCGGATCCATAGACCAGGCGCGGAAAGCGGCCGGCGAGATCGTCGTAACCCAGACCCATACGCTCGAGCGCGCCAGGGGCGTAGTTCTCGATCAGCGCGTCCGCGTCGTCGAGCAGCCGCATCAGGATCTCTCGGCCTCGTTCGTCCTTAAGGTTGAGCGTGATGGATTTTTTGCCCGGATTCAGCATCAGGAAGCCCAAGTTCGCGCCGTGCGGTGCGGGTGGTCGACGGCGCAGAAGTTCGCCGGTGCCGGGCGGCTCGACCTTGATCACCTCGGCGCCGAAGTGCGCCAACTGGAGTCCGCAATAAGGTCCAGCATAAATTTGTGCGAGCTCGATTACTCTATAACCGTCGAGCGGAAGACCCATGCAACTCCTTATTTCACAATTTCACACCGCTACGCGCCCACTGGGTGCCAAGCACTCAATACTTCGCGATCACTTCGCGGCTGAAATCTTCGATCATCTCGCGGCCGTGGGGATAGACCACCTGTATAGCGACTTGCTTGACGCCCGCGGCCTCCAGAGCCTTCAGCCGCCCGACAATCTCTTCGCCGCGTCCAGTGAGCGTCAGCGTTCTTACCAAGTTCTCATCGATGAAGCGTTCTTCTCCGGGCCGCAGGTAGATGAGATGTCCTTCATGAACCTCAAGGTAGCGCTTGGCAGCGGGCGTTTTCATCTTGGCGATGTGCTCGTCGCGGTAACGCTCCCATAACTTACCGAGCGGACCCTCAAGATTCGTGGTTATCGCAGAAGATTCCCACAAAGCATGGAGGAAAACGACAGCGAAAGGACCGACTCTTTCGATCACCCGCGGCGAGGTGATCGATTCGCCGTCGCGCAGGACGCAGCCCGAACTTAGGAGCGCGACGGGGAAGTCTGTGAGCGTTCGCCCCGCCTTGGCTGCACCCTTCTTAACTGAGTCGAACTTCTGCTTGAAGCGCTCGGGATCGGAAAGGACGGTGAGCCAGCCGTCGCCGATTTCGCCGGTGAGTTCGAGCGCCTTCGGCCCGTCGGCGGCGATGTGGATCGGCACCGGATCTTTCAGATTGATATAGCCACGGTCCCGATGAAGGAAACGGATCGCGCGTTCGCGTTTACCATCGCGGTACATGACTTCCTCGCCGCGCAGCAGCCTGCGCACCATCGTCACGTATTGGCGCAACCGCTCAAGCGGGATTGGCGGCAGTCCCATCGTATTGCGGCCCGTGAAGCCGGTGCCGACTCCGAGCACCGTCCGTCCCGGAGCCAGCAGATTGATCGTGGCGATCGAATGAGCGGTCACCGGTTCGATCCGGTTGGAAGGTATCGCGACTCCTGTGGCGAGCTTGATGCGCTTGGTGCGCTCGGCCGCCATTGCCATGCAGACGTAAACGTCGCTGTAAATCATCTGCGAGTCGTAAAACCATCCGTGGGTGAACCCGTGCTCTTCGGCGATCACGAGATCCTTCCATGCATCCGGTCGAGCCGGATAGGCGATGCCAAATTCCATTGATATGGCTCCTTACCCTCATGCAGTCGTTGGTGTTCGAGGGCATGCTGTCAAGAGGCAGGCCGGCGCGATACCGCCCGTCAGATCGCGATTCGCGCGCAAAGACTCAGAAAGCAATTTAATCTCTCACTTTAGGTTTTTAATGGCGGAGCCGAGGGGGCATCTGGCACCAATTGGTAGTACCGCATGTTAGTGACCACGCGCGCCGCCGACTAAGACGTTGCCCAGTGTCTGGCGCGATACCCCGTGTGTTTGAGCATATTGCGCATCCGGAGCGATCCGCGCCGCCGCAATGGAAATATGGATCACCGGGGCCAATGCGCAGCGGTTGGCTGGGGCTGGGGAGAGAAGCGGGCGAAGTCCTCTGAAGTCGCGCGATGCCTACGCGCACGGTAACTTCGCTCACGCTACGAACAACCCACGACATTCAGGACTTTCCAGTTGAGAGGGTGAGGCTTTGAATCCCCCCGAAGCCTTTCCAAATCAACAAGCTCAAAGCGCCTTCCCGTTCTTTCAGGACCGCATTAAAGTTTTGGAGGATCGGTAGAGCAACCCTATTCATCCAACTACTCGGGCACGCGCGGCTGCCCTTCCCGTGTAGCACACGAACGCTTTGGTTTGCGGAAGCGCCGCATCACTTGCTGGGTAACAGGCAAATTCTGCGTTCAGATCGGTCTCATAGGAGGGATCCTTTTGCTTACCCGTAAATTTGCCCACAAAGGGCGTAACGTTGCGCTGAACAGTCACGCCGCCCATTGGTCGGAGCCGAATTTTGGCGTTGCGGATTTTGCTGCTGATGTCTGGAGCTTCCGCCGCCGCCCAAAAGCTGGCCCAAACCTCCAAGCCCCTGAGCACGCGACTGACCGACGCACGCTAGCAAGAAAATGATGACGCCCGTGCTTGTAGGTGCGCCGACTCT
>DASXNP010000028.1:0-11871 GCA_036494985.1 Binataceae bacterium (SeqCode) | reverse complement strand
CAGCAGTACGGAAGCTATCGGGATCATCGTAGTGCTCTCTTCGACTCTTGGCCTGCTCGCTAAATCAGGCTGATAAAGGAAGTTACGATGTAGACTAGCGTCAGGACCGCAAAGGCGGCTCCCGGTAGTTCGCTCAAAAATCCGCTCTGCGCCATCCGGACGGAGTCCTCGGTTGCTGTCTGCTCTTCGAGGTTGAGATAGCTGACGAATTCGGCCTGCTTGGTCATCGCGTCCATTTGATTCACCCTCCGTTGCTCCGCGTTCAACCAGGTTAAAAGCAATTGGGATGCCAACATTAGGCTTCGCATTCAGCGGGCCGGGGGATTACCCAGGTCGACGAGAATACTTTGATTTCATTGAAGATTTCCGAAAGTCGCCCGAGACTTCACGACGAATCGGGCGCAGGCCGCAGCCTGCAGTCCTAGCATTTCGCGAATCGGTACGGCTGCACCTAGTTCGCGTTTAGCGAATCGCGAACGGCTTACCGCCGCGGTCGCGCTCCAGCCTTAACGTCTTACCGTCTCCATCACCCGCCCGCTGGCCCCGTCGGCGATATCCAACTCGACCTGCCCACTGACTCGGTGCTCCGCCTTGGCAGCGTCGATTCGGTTGGTCAGGTCACCGATGAATTTTTGCTTTGCAAACGGGGGCATCTGTTCCATCGGGAAGTCGTCCATCAGCACAATTGCCCTGTTACTTGAGGGCCATTGAATCGATTTCACCTTTGGTCCCGCAAACGGCACGCTGCGAATCAGCTGATCGAGTGCGCCCTGAAACGTGTCGCCGGTGCCGTTAGGAGCAGCCGGTCCCGGCTCAGACACTTCAGCCGACTGCCCTCCTCGTTCGCCGCCGCCTTCGAGCTTGGCGATCATCGCCTTGATTCGATCGCGGGACTGGTCATCGGGCGCGAATTGCAGGGCCTTGTCGAAAGCCGCCTTGGCCGCGGGGTCGTTGTTTTGCTGGCCGTATGCGATTCCAAGGTTGAAATAGCCCTCGAAGAAATTCGGTTTGGTCGCGATCGCTCGCTTGTACTGCACTTCGGCTTGGTCCGCGTTGCCGGTGTAGAGGTACATCGTGCCCAGATCGGTCCGCACCTCAGGGTCGTCGGGCTTTAGAGCCAAATAGTGCTCGTACGCCGCGATCGCTTGATCGAAGTTGCGCCGGTCGAAGTTCACGTTGCCCACCCCCCGTAGCGCATCGAGATTGTCGGGATCGATCTTTAGCACGTGTCCATAGGCCGCGGTCGCTTTGGCGAAATAAGACGGATCGAACGTCGCAGCGCGCAGGCAGACTTCGCCCAATTCGTTCCACGCCATCAGATCGCTCGGCTTGGCGTTAGCGTTCGATTCCACCTCGGCGATCAGTTTTACTGCTTCGGCCGGCAACTGGACCTTCGGATGGCCTGGGGGGAGACCCTTCTCGTCATCCGCGCGCGATCCTGACTCATTTCTCGCCGCGTTCTCGGGTGCTTTGGTCATAGTGACTACGACCATCGCGATCGCAAGTCCGATTACCGATATTGCCGCGAAGACCGCTACGGCCGCAGGCGTAATGCGAGTGCGTAGCGCATTTGCCGACGTCGATGCCGATTCGAGCCGCTGTCCGCATTCTACGCAGAACTTCGCGCCCGCTACCGATTGGGCGCCGCATTGCGGACAAAATCGCATACCGATGACTCCTATAGAGCGCTTTCGGCGGGCGCAATCTCCGGCTGGGCGCCTGTGTCTGGAGTCGCTGTCGAACCGCTTGGCCTTTGGCTCTGCACAGCTTTACTTCGCTGCCCGCCTGGCGTAGCCATCAATCCAGCGGGCGACCAGATAGATAAACCTCGTTCGCAATCAAAGGAGCCGTCATGCTTCCGCTTCTTTCGCGATTCTGGTGGGTTCTCCTTTTAAGGGGTCTGGCGGCGATTATCTTCGGTGTAGCGGCCTTCGCTTGGCCTGGACTCACGCTCGCCCTGCTCGTTTTGATCTTCGGGGCCTACGCCTTTGTCGATGGCGTCTTCCTGTTGGTTGCCGTAATCGGCGGATGGCGACAGGTAAACGATCGATGGCTGCTGCTGATCGAAGGCCTGCTCGGCATAGGCGTCGGGATCCTAACCCTGCACGCACCCGCCATCACCGCGATCGTTCTGCTCTTCTACATCGCCGTCTGGAGCCTCGCCACGGGCGTAATCGAGATAGTCCAGGCCTTCCGACTGCGCGAACATGTTAATAACGAGATCTGGCTGATGCTCGGTGGCGTCGCCTCGATTCTTTTCGCGGTGCTCTTGATGTGGTCGCCCGCGACCGGCGCCATCGCCCTGCTCTGGGTGATCGGCACTTACGCGATCCTGTTCGGGCTCTTCTTGATCGTTTTAGCCTTCAAGATGCGCGGCTTGCGCGACCGGGCAAAGGAAGTCGTTGGGCGGCTTGATCTGCGAACTTCGAGCTAGTCGGTGCTGTAGCGCTGGGAGTTGCGCTTAGCGTAAAAGAGCTGATTTCCCAACCCGCGGCGATCGGGCTATATTCGCCAGGCACTCTAGAGCAAGGAGAACGGCTCAATGCAATTTTACGACTCGCTCGGCCCCAACCCGCGCGCACTGCGCATGTTCCTGGCCGAAAAGAACCTTTCAATTCCAACCAAAGATGTCGACCTGATGGCCGCGGAGAATCGCCGCGCACCCTATACCGATCGCAACCCGGGCGGACAGCTTCCCGCGCTCGAACTCGACAACGGAAAGTGCATCGGAGAAACGGTCGCGATCTTCGAGTATCTAGAAGAGAAAAATCCCAACCCGCCGCTGATCGGCTCGACTCCTGAGGAGCGCGCCGACGCCCGCCAATGGCAGCGGCGCATCGAGCTCGGCATCACTGAGCATCTCTATAATGGCTTCCGCTACGCCGAAGGCCTCGCCCTTTTCAAAGATCGGATGCGTGTAGTTCCCGAAGCCGCCCCCGGGCTCAAAGCGATCGTGCAAGACAAGCTCAAATGGCTTGATGGACAGCTCGAAGGTAAGCAGTTCATCGCCGGCAACCGCTTCACGGTCGCCGACATCATTCTCTATTGTGCTCTCGATTTCGGCGGCGGCGTCGGTCAGAAGATCGACCCATCGCTAAAGAACGTCAACGCCTGGTTCAATCGCGTTAACTCGCGTCCGAGTTCCACTTCCAGTCTCCATCCGATGTCGGCGGCTGCGAAGATGCGCGGTTGATCTCTAGGGTGGGGCGGCGCCGCCCGCACGCCCGCACCCTAGAGAATGTCACATGCCAGAGTTTTCACCCAGCACTTTGTTTTGCTGCGGTTGATAGGTGACCATATGGTCACCTATGCTGCACGAATGGAGGAAATCGTCTTCAAAGCGCTCAGTGATCCGAACCGGCGCCTGCTGCTCGATTGGCTCTTTGAGCGTGATGGCCAAACGCTCTTGGAGTTGGAGAAGCAGTTGCCGGAAATGACACGGTTCGGCGTGATGAAACACCTTCGCGTGCTGGAGGTCGCCGGCCTACTTAGCACTCGTCGCCAGGGGCGTCAGAAGCTGCACTTCCTTAATCCGGTCCCTATTCGCCTCATCCTGGACCGCTGGATCAGCAAGTACGCACAGCCTTGGGTAGGGGCGATGGTGGGCCTGAAGACGGAACTGGAGGGAGCAACGATGACCGAACCCAAACACGTCTATGAACTCTACATTGGCACAACCCCGGAGAAGCTGTGGCAAGCGATCACCAGCACGGAGTTCACCAAACGCTATTTCAACTTGAACGTCGAGTCCGACTGGAAGACAGGATCGCCCTATCGCTACACTTTCGATGACGGCAGCCTTGCGCACTTCGGCACGCTGCTCGAGGTGGACCCACCGCGCAAGCTGGTGCAGACCTTCGAGCATGAGCTCTCACAACGCCACGGCGGTGGCCCGGAAGATCGTTCTAGGGTGACCTGGGAGATAAAGCCTCATGGCGCCGTCTGCAAGCTCACGCTTATTCACGACGGCTGGCGCCTTGAATCGAAGTCGTTCCAGTCTTCTGCGCAGGGCTGGCCAATGATTCTAAGTGGGCTTAAGACCCTGCTCGAAACGGGCGCTCAGCTTCCAATGGGCGACCTGGGCTCAGACACCTCCAAGGCGGTCGCCCGCTAGCGGCTCCGCCCGCAAGCGGCTAGCTTGATTCAGGAGTGCACGCCATCGGGGCCTGCACCATACTTCGTTCCGATTCATGACGCCCGCAGATACCAAGAAGGCTGAGATCGCCACTCAACTAAGGGATTTCGTTCGTGCGCAAACTGAAGACCCGTCAGCCGACGTAGCCGAGATTGAACCGCTCCCCGGTCATGCCGGCTTCAGCTACAGCTTCATTCTCCAGCGCCACAGCGCGGGAGAATCCCACGCGCAAAAGCTCGTGCTCCGACTGGCGCCACCCAACGTCCGTGCCGCCGGCCCAGCCGACGTCGTTCGACAGGCGCGGGTGATGCAGTCGCTGACCGCTTCGGAGGTTCCGGTGCCACCAGTCTTGTGGTTCGGCGATGACACGCGGTGGTTCGGGCGGCCCTACAGTGTCGTGGGCTTTGTGGCCGGAGACCAGCTGACGCTCGGCAAGAGGACCTTCGCGGCGGAAGAGGTCCATTCGATGGTTCGCAGCTTGCTTGCGGCAATGGCCGCGCTGCATGCCGTGGATTGGCCTCCCCTTCAACCGATTTGGGGCGAGCCGCAATCCCTGGCAGAGGAGTTGATTCGCCTCGACCATCTTCTCGATCGACCCACGCTCGATCCCCAGCTGGCCGCCCGCGGCCTAGAGTTGCGCGGTCGCCTGAAATCGAGCCTACCGTCGGCACCTCGAATTGGATGCGTCCACGGCGACCTGCAGTGGACCAACGGTCTGTTCTTCGAGGGCCGCCTGAACGCACTGATCGATTGGGAGCTCTGTCAGGTCGGCGCGACCTTAGTCGACCTTGGATGGCTTTGTCTTTTCTCCGATCCCGACGGCTGGGTCGGTGGTGATTTAGTTCCAAAACTAGTCCCGACGCCCGACGGGATAGTTGACCTCTACGAGCAACTGGCGGGTGTTCCAGTTGCGCCAGCCGAAATCCGGTGGTTCCGCGCCTTCGCCGGATATCGCTTCGGCGTCATCACACTCTTCAACCTGATGCTCCATCGGCGCGGCAAACGCCCTGATCCGATGTGGGAAGATATCGCGCTCTCTGCACCGCGCCTTTTCGAGCACGGCCTCGAACTAATCAGCTGATTCGACCGGTTTGCGGCGCGGTTTTCTGCGAGCTGAAGATCACCGAGCAGTGCAGCCAGGGTTGCGGTTATGGCGACTGCGATGCGGTTTGATGGGCCGAAGTTGAAGGGAGCGGCAATTTGATCGCTCGATAGTTTCTAGAAAGGGGAGCGATCAGAATGACCCGCCCGGCAGCCTGGAAACCAAGGGCAGAATGCTCGGATTTCACCCCTTGGGTTTCTCTCGCCTTGATGTTCTGTGCACTTGACTAAAACGCCGAACCATGTTCATACTGAACATTCAGTCAGTCATATGAACGACCGGTCATCGACAGCCGCGGTACAGGCCAACGGGCGCGCCTCTCGTGAAGAGCTCCTCAAGGAATTTCGTGTCAAGGAGCTGCTCGATGCCGCGCGGCGCGTCATCGGCCGTCATGGCTTCCAAGGCACCACAATTGACCGAGTCGCCGAGGAAGCACACGTCGCCAAGGGTACCGTCTACCTTTATTTCACCAACAAAGACGATTTGCTGTTCAGCGCAGTCATCGACGGCATCCGCGCGATGAATGAACAAACCTTCGCCCTGGCCCACCCTGCGCTTGCGCCGCTTGAACGTCTGCGCCGAATGGTGCGCGGCGCCTTTCGGCTGCTCGACTCAAATCAGGATTTTCTAAAGGCGCTGATCATCGAGCCGAGCTTCGCCAACGTCAATCCCGATGACCCGCGAGCGCAGCAATTGCGCCGCGTCTTCAGCGCCTATCTCGACTTCGCCGCCGCGATTATTCGCGACGCCATCGATGCGGGCCAGATGCGCCCGCTCGATCCTCAACACGCCGCCTTTATGCTCGACGAGCTTGTGATCGGAAGCCTGCGCCGCCGCATGCTCGAGTTCGCCAGTGGTCCGATCGAGGCCGACGCAGACGCCGTGCTCGACCTTTTTTTCCATGGCACTTTGCAAGACCCTACCTTTGCGGCAACCAAGGCCTCTTCGAAGTGAAACCGCTTGCCCTCATAGCGCTTTTGGTTTCGCTAGCCGCGCTAGGTTCGGGCTGCCATTCGGAGACCTCCGCGCGTGCCGACGCGCCTCCCGCGCAGCCCGACGCTCTCGCCGTCTCGGTCGCCCGTGCCCACCAGGAAACCCTCACTCGCAGCGCCGAGGCGCAGGGGGCGCTTTATCCCAACGAGCAAACCACGATCTCCTCGCAGGTTACCGGGCCGGTTTTGCAGGTGCTCGACGACTTCGGCGATTCGGTCGAAGCCGGCCAGGTCCTCCTGAAGATCGATCCGCGCGAATACCAACTCAAGGTCGAGTCCGAGCAGGCCAGCGTCGACCAAGCCGGCGCGCGCTTGGCCAACGCACGCGCCGACTACGAACGCGCCCGCCAGCTCCATACCGACAACCTAATGTCGGCGGCCCAATTCGACGAAACCTCCTCCAAGATCAAGATCGCGCAAGCCGACGCGGAAGCCGCCGAGAGGTCGCTCAGGCTCGCGCAAAAGAAGCTCTCCGACACCGAGGTTCGCGCGCCGTTCAAGGGCCTTATCCAGAAGCGCATGGTGTCACTCGGCGAGTATGTCAATCCCGGCGACAAGCTCTATGAATTTATCGCGATCGACCCGATGAAACTTCGCGCGCCGGTGCCCGAACGATTCGTCCCGGTTGCCCACGTCGGCATGGGCATATCGCTCAACGTCGACGCCGCACCAAATCGCACCTACACCGGACGGGTAACCCGGATCGCGCCAGCCCTTGACGAGACCAGCCGCACGCTACTGGTCGAGGCCGCGGTTCCCAATCCGGACGGTTCGCTCAAGCCCGGCTACTTCGCTCACGTCAAGGTGGCACTCGGAGAAGATCGCGGCCTCTTCGTACCCGCCTCCGCCATCCTTCGTTATGCCGGTGTCGCTCGGGTCTTCGTGATCGAAAACGGGGTTGCGCGCTCGCGCGAAGTGCGGACCGGCGATCAGCTTGACGATCAAATCGAAATCATCCAGGGCCTCAAGGCGGGCGAGCTGGTCGCGACCTCCGATACTGACCGTCTCGCCGACGGCAGCCCGGTCGACCCAAAACCCGAGCTGAACACGCGGCCGCGGGCCCACTCGTGAACATCGCCGATCTTTGCGTCCGCCGACCGGTCTTCGCCACCATGTTCGTCGGCGTCCTGGTGGTACTCGGGATATTTTCTTACGCGCGCCTCGGGGTCGATCTCCTCCCCAAGGTCGACGTGCCAACCGTCATGGTCCTTACTAAGCTCGATGGCGCGGCCCCCGAGGAAATGGAGTCGCGCGTGACCAAACCGCTTGAGGAATCGATCAACACCGTCAGCGGTATCGACGAGCTCCGCTCGGTGACGACCGAAGGGGTCTCGCGGATCATGATCGAGTTCAAGCTCGAGCGTCCACTCGATCCGGCGATTCAAGACGTCCGCGACAAGGTCAATCTGGTCCTCGATCAGCTCCCGGAGGGCACCAAGACCCCGATCGTTATGAAATTCGACCTCGACTCGATTCCGGTCGTCACGATGACCGTGACCGGTTATCAATCGATCAAGGAACTGACCGAAATCGCCCGCAAGATGGTCAAGGAGCCGCTCGAATCGGTCGACGGCGTCGGCTCGGTTGATATCGTCGGCGGACGCGAGCGCGAGATCCACGTCTCGGTCGATGCCAATCGTTTGCGCGCCACCGGCGTATCGATCAAGCAGGTCGGCGACGCGCTGAGCAGGCAGAACGTCGAATATCCGGGCGGCCGGATGAAGCAGGATTTCTCCGAGCAGATGCTGCGTACCCTCGGCCGCGTCACCCAGGTCGACGATTTCTCGCGCCTGATCGTATCCGAGCAGGACGGCCGTCCAGTCACCATCGGCGACCTGGCCACGGTGCAGGATTCGGTCAAGGAGGTTCGCTCGCTTTCGCGATGGGACGACCTCAACGCCGTCTCGCTCGTCATCCGCAAGCAATCCGGCCAGAACACGATCACGGTTGTCGATCGGGTCCGGGAGCGCTTCGACGAGCTGAAGCCTACGCTACCGGCCGGCGTCAACGTCATCTTCACCCGCGACTCCTCGGAGTTCATCCGCGAAGCCGTCCGCACGGTTCAGGAGCATCTGGTCCTGGGTGGGGTCTGCGCCGCCGTGGTAGTCTACTTCTTTCTCGGCTCAGTCGTCTCGACCATCATCGCCGCGATCGCGATTCCGGTGTCGATCGTCGCAACCTATTCGCTGCTGCTCTTTATGGGGTTCACGCTCAATCGTATGACCCTGCTCGCGCTTACCCTCGCCGTCGGCATCGTCATCGACGACGCGATCGTCGTGCTCGAGAACATCTTTCGCTTCATCGAAGAGAAGAACATGGATCCGATGGCGGCGGCCAAGGCCGCTACCGCCGAGGTCGGTCTTGCGGTTAGCGCCACCACGCTTTCGCTGGTGGTCATCTTCGTACCGGTCGCCTTCATGCAGGGCGTGATGGGTCGCTTCCTGAACTCTTTCGGGCTGACGATGGCCTTCGCGATCATGGTCTCGCTGCTGGTTTCCTTCACCTTGACCCCGATGTTGTGCTCTCGCTTCTTGAAGCGCTCGGGGGAATCTTTCAAGCCCAAATCGCGCGACCACCGGATCTTCGCCTTTCTGGAACATCACTACGAACGGGCAATGGGTTGGTCGCTGGACCATCGATGGGTCATTGTCGCAATCTCCGCCGCCTTGATCTTTTGCATCTCGCCGCTCGGCAAGCTGGTCGGCGGCGGTTTCATGCCCGACGACGACATGGGCGAGTTCGCGATCAACATTCGAACTCCCCCTGGTTACTCGCTCGCCCACACCGACGCGGTGGTTCACGAACTCGAAACCCGGGTCCGCAAGATCCCCGAAGTACGGCACCTCTTCACCACCGTCGGTGATACCAACGACAATGGGGACGTCACCGTCGCGCAGATCCTCGTCAAGATGGATCCCTCGACCAAGCGCAAGCGCGGTCAGGATCAGGTAATGGTCGATGCGCGCAAAGCGACCCAGGGATTTCCCGCGCTGCGGATCAGCGTGGATGTGGTCAAGCCTTGGGAGCAAGGCGGCTTCCGCGAAGTGGCCGTCGAGTACGATATCCGTGGCCCCGAACTCGAAAACATTCAGCAGTACAGCAAACAGCTTCGCGCCATCGTAGAGCGCGTCCCAGGCGTGGTCGATCTCGATTCCACCTACGAGGGCGGCAACCCTGAAGTCGCCGTCCACATCGATCGCCAGAAAGCCGCCGACCTCGGCGTGCAAATCTCCGACATCGCCGAGACCATGCGGACGATGGTTCAGGGCGACGTCGTAACCCGCTACCGGGAGGGCGACAACACCTACGATGTGCGCCTGCAGCTCGCCGAAAACGATCGCAACAACCCCGACACCATCGGTAGCTTGACCGTGCCCTCATCGAAGGTCGGCCAGATGCGACTCGACAACGTAGCCGCGCTGATCCCCGGCACCGGCCCGGTCGAGATCGATCGTCAAGCTCGTCAGCGCCAGATCGGGCTGGTCTTCAACGTCGCACCCGGCTATTCGATGGACCAAATCGTAAGCGCGATCCAAAGGCGCGCCGCCAAAGAAGTTAAGCTGCTCCCCGGCTACAACACTTTCTTCGGGGGCCAGAGCAAGTTCTATCGCGAGATGGCCACCGGCTTCGCGATCGCTTTTTTGCTCTCGATCATCTTCATGTACATGGTGCTCGCGGCGCAGTTCGAAAGCTTCATCCATCCGATCACGATCATGCTCTCGCTGCCGCTGGCCGTTCCGTTCGCGTTGATCTCGCTACTCGTCTTCCGCGAGCAGTTAATGCTCTTTTCAACGCTCGGAATCCTGCTGCTGTTTGGCATCGTTAAGAAAAACTCGATCCTCCAGCTTGATCAGACCTTGAACTACGTCCGCTCCGGGATGCCACGCCGTCAGGCGATCCTTCGCGCCAATCGCGAGCGACTGCGTCCCATCCTGATGACCACGGTCGCCCTGGTTGCCGGAATGATCCCGGTTGCCGTCGGCCGCGGCATCGGCGCCGGATCGACTCGCGCGATCGCAATCGTCGTCATCGGCGGCCAGACGCTCTGTCTAATGATCACGCTGCTGATCACGCCGGTTGCGTACTCGCTGTTCGATGACATGGAGAACTGGTTCCGCCGCGCTTTCAAACGTGCCCCCAGACTGCGCATCGTGCAGCCCCTCGAACCCGAAAAAATCGCCTACCCTTCGGTTGACTGAGCGCAACTCCGATGCCGCAGCGCAGATCGGCAAAAGAGATCTGCCCTCTGAGCTCAGGCCAAGGCCGAACCCCCAACTCCTTCATCCCCGCTCTATGTCTCGAATGCTCGGATTAGTGCCCGGGTTTTGCTGCCCTGGTGCGGGTCGCCGTAATGCAACAGTGCGGTCGCCCGCAGCTTATCGGGATCGCATGGTTCATTGGTGTGGATCGACCGGTAGCCCCAGAAATTGATGGTTCCTGGCTCCATCCGGATTGCGACGGTTCTCAGCCACCGGCGTCGCGCTACCAACCGAAGCAGGCGCTGGGCAATCTTGTTGCCGATGAGCGCTCTGTCCAGCAGGTTGCGCAGATACAGCCGGCGGATGCGTCGAGTGCTCGGGATAAGCAGGAAATCGCCGGGCTGCGCTTCTGTGGGAATGGCAACCGGAAGCAGCGCGCTCACGACATACGAGTTATAGTGAAAGCGCCGCGAGTGCCACTGGCCGGAAGCTCGTCCTCGCTTACATAGCCCGCGATCGCACCCTAACCCC
The DNA here is from genome assembly GCA_036494985.1 of Binataceae bacterium (SeqCode). Lineage (GTDB taxonomy): Bacteria > Desulfobacterota > Binatia > Binatales > Binataceae > DASXNP01. Next base: position 912 of record DASXNP010000028.1, on the reverse strand, counting down.
GCCGATCGATGTCAGCGGCGATGCGTCGCACTGCCGCATCGGTAAGGCAATGGATCATAGGCATGCCGCCCGCGCGGGCAGACCCGGGGCTGCGCACCGTCGTCCTCGTTCGGGATCTCGTTGAGCTCGGCCACCCTGTCCCATGGTGATTTGTCGGTCACCTTGGTGGTCGACCAGCGCCACTGACAGCGGACAAACACCACCCGGTAAGCCGCTTACCGCTCATTCTTTGGCCACCGTCCGGGCCTCTCATCATCACCCGGGCAGGTAGCAGCTTGACTCCGCCGCCATGGGAATTTGCCACCTGTCGCGGCGACATGCAGCTAGTCCTTTTTCGGTGTTTGCGCACCAGCTGGCCTGCGATCGAGCACCGCGGCACTGCGACACCATCCGACCCGTTGTTTGCAAACCTGGCCTTGGCTTGGAAAGGAACCGATTTGATGCGCCGGTGCATTTCAAATCGGCTGATTCTCGTCATTTCGACGACTGCTAGTTGCCAACCAGGCTTCTGTCGCGCTGGCTCGATGCTCTTCGGCCTGGCTCTTCTCTTGTTTAGGCACTCGTATTGCCCTCTTGACACGGTTTGGCGAAACCCTATCAGTGTGCCGCTGAGAGATCGAGCAGCCCGCTCCTGTCGGCCGCTTTGTCCATGTCCTGCGCCAGCCGGCCGATCCGGCCTTCGGCTGTCTCCAGCTGGCGCGGAGGTGAGATGAGGTCCTAATGATCGCCCACGGACTCCCCTCCTTGCGCCCTCGGTCACTGCCCAACCCCGCGCCTCAACCAATGGACGCGTGGAGAACCCTCGACTGCGCCTCTGGCAGCTAGCTAAAAATATTTGAAATCTTTCTCGAGAAACATCTGTCATAAGATGCCAACAAATCTGAGGAGAGAATTCTCACACTTAGATCGCCC
>DASXNP010000027.1:0-1661 GCA_036494985.1 Binataceae bacterium (SeqCode) | reverse complement strand
CGGCAGCACGATGAGAAATTCCTCGCCGCCATGGCGTGCCACCCAATCGCTGTTGCTGCGGATGGATTTCTGCGCACGCGCCGCGAATTGCTGCAGAACTTCGTCGCCGGCCGCGTGGCCGCGCGCGTCGTTGATTGCCTTGAAGTGATCGATGTCGCACATGAGCACCGACAGCGGATAGGCGTAACGGCGGCAGCGCTCGAGTTCGCGCGGCAGCTGCTCCATCAAATAGCGGCGGTTGTAGGCGCCCGTCAGGGCATCGGTGATCGACAGAATTCGATTGCGCTGGTTCGCGGCCCGCAGCGAGTGTTCGAGGTTCAGGATGCGCCGGCCCGCATTCAATCGAGCGATCAATTCGGCTTCATGCACCGGTTTGACCAGGTAGTCGTCGGCGCCCGCCTCCAAGCCCGCTATGATGTTGTCTTTGGAATCGCGGGCCGTGAGCAGCAGCGCATACACGTAGCCGTCGAGTTGCAGATTGCGGACAGCCTTGCAGAGCGATGCGCCGTCCATTTCCGGCATTTCCCAGTCGGTCACCAGCATGGGGTAGTAGCGCGCAGTCATTTTATCGAGGGCTTCGCTACCGTTCGATACCGCGTCGACTTCGTAGCCGGCCTTCTTGAGGAAGCGGGTCATGAGCATTCGGGTGACCGGGTCGTCTTCGGCGAGCAAGATCGCCGGGGAGGGCTCGACTGTGATCGGTGTCACAGGTTCCAGTTCAGACACGATTGAACAGCTCCCGGTTCCTAGTATTTGGGGTATCGGCGCGACATGCGTCAACTTAAACCCGTCCCGAACTGACTTATTGTAAATCTCCGGACCGGCGTTCAGGCATGCGACTTGTCGGAATTGTGCGCTGATTCCTCGGGTTAAGCCTTAGGGCGTGACCTAACGCTATCAAGACTGGAGGATGGCAGACCGATACTAAGGGATGTGCGATTCAGCTCCACCATCTCATAAGCCTCACGCCATGGCGGAAGACGAATTGGCCGCGACCGGCGAGGGGCGCTGGGGCTTGGACTTGTGGAACGGTCACGCCTGGTTCAACGCTTGGTTCCATGAGCGCCTACAATGGCCGGCGGGGGTCGAACGCAAAAAGCTCTCCGATCTGCGGCCGAGTCTGCCGGAGGGTGCTTGGGAGTCGCTGCTGCTCGCCATTCGCGATCATCTGGAACGGCAATTACCTCTCGATATCCAACTGCGAGCGCAGCTTGCGGACGACCGCTTCGAATTTTGGCAGGTTCAGGGCTTGGCGGAGCGCAACGCGGCAGGCCAGCCGGTCTATTTGGCCGGCAGCGTGCGCGAGGTTGCGCCTTAACCCGAGGGTGTATCCGAGCCACCCTCCGGTGGTGCGGGCTCCTTGACACCGAACCCAGGGGTAGCAGCTTCGCGGCCCGTGAACCAATTCACCGCGTACTGCACTAACTGAGTTCCGGTCGAGAGATTGAGCTTGCGCTTGATACGCTGGCGGTGCGACTCGACCGTTTTGACGCTCAGATTCAGGGAATGCGCCGTCTCGCGAGTGCTCATGCCCTTGCCAATCATATGCAGAATCTGCAGTTCGCGGTTGCTCAGGCGATCGATGGGGTTGGCAGAAATGTACGCTCCGCCGGCCGCGAACTTCTGAATCATGTTGTTGCCCACGGCCTCGGACACGTAGA
>DASXNP010000026.1:0-4192 GCA_036494985.1 Binataceae bacterium (SeqCode) | reverse complement strand
GAATCCAACAACCCGCAATAGGATCGCTTCGCCGATTTCGCCGCACCAGCCATGCTGGTGCGATCATACCGTCTGCTGCGACGGGCTGTAATACGCATCATAGGTGCAACGCGCTGCGAACCGAGGGAGACCGGGCGGATGGGAAAATGGCTATTCGGCCATCGGTAGCGCGAAATGGACCTGTTCCGTCGTGAAACTCAAGAGCTCGACCGTCGCACCATGTTTGGCAAACGATCCGATGATCTCTTCTACCAGCCACTCGGGCGACGACGCGCTCGCGGTCAGCCCGAGCGATTTGACCTCCTCGGTCATTTCCGGCGCCACGTCTGCCAGCGAATCGACGAGATAGGCCCGCGCGCCGCGCATGTTTGCGACCTCGACCAGCCGATTTGCGTTGGAACTCTGCTTTGAACCGACCACCAGCACCGCATCGCACACTTTGACCAGTTCCTTCACGGCGTTTTGGCGGTTCTGAGTCGCGTAGCAAATGTCGTCGGTCTTGGGCGTAATCAGCGCGGGGAAGCGCTGCTTAAGCGCGTCCATTATTTCGCGGGTATCGTCGACGCTAAGCGTGGTCTGCGTGACGGCCGCGACTTTAGCAGGGTCTTGCAACTCGAGTGCGAGCGCTTCCTGGACGGTGCCGACTAAGACCGTTCTCCCCGGTGCGACTCCGAGGGTTCCGTTCACCTCTTCGTGTCCGGCGTGGCCGACTAGAATCACCGTCAACCCTGCCTTCGCATAGCGCGCCACTTCCTGATGGACTTTGGTCACCAGAGGACAGGTTGCGTCGATCACCCGAAGATCGCGATTCTTTGCTCGATCCCATTCCGAGGGCGCAACCCCATGCGCGCTGAAAATGACTCGCTGCCCGGCCGGCACCTCATCGAGATTCTCAACGAATATCGCGCCTTCACGCTCCAAGGCTTCGAGTACAAATCGATTGTGAACAATCTGATGGCGCACATAGAGCGGACGCCCATAGGCTTTAAGCGCGCTGCTGACCGCCTCAACCGCCCGTTCAACCCCGGCACAAAAGCCACGCGGCTCGGCCAGGATCACTTTTTCAACCGTTGTTTCAGCCACGGCCATCTTAGGTAACTATCGGATCCCTGGCCGCTCGGTCAATGTGACCATCGAGTCGAGCGAGCGCTAGTTCGGCTAGTGGTGGACGCTACCCGGATGCGAGGTTTGGCAGCCAACCCAGATCTCGCCCCCTTTGAAGTGCTCCTTTTTCCAGATCGGCACGATTTGCTTGAGGCGATCTATGGCGAACCGGCACGCTTCAAAGGCTTCGCCTCGATGCGCAGCCGAAACTGCGATCGCGACCGAGATCTGGCCGATCTCGACTACCCCTATTCGATGGCAGATGGCTATCCGCTTCAGTCCAAATCTCCGGTAGGCCTCTTCTGCCAGCTTTCGCAGCTCCTTTAAAGCCATCGGTTCGTAGGCCTCGTACTCAAGCCTGATTACCTCGCGGCCCGCGTTCTCAGCGCGTGTGCTCCCGGTGAACGTAACGCTTGCGCCCGCCCCAGGATCGGAAACCACGCGCTCCAGCTGCGCGACATTGATCTCTGTCCGCACAATTGTGATCGGACCAATCGACGAGGAAACAGCCATCCCTCCGCTTACGGGAGGGATGAATGCCACCTCATCGCCGTCTCTCGGACGATAGCCGGCTTCGACGTATTCTTCGTTGACCGCATACGCGATCGCGTCGCGATTTCCCTTGAGCCGCGGAAACTCCCTGACGAGTTCCGTCCAGATCGAGGCGAGGTCCGCCCCCGGTTGCAGTTCATGTTCAAGCTCGGCGACCCCCGCGCGCTCGCGCAAAGTTGCAAAGAGTTTGATTCGAATGCGGTTCACAGTTTGAGCAGCTCTCCAATATGGCCCAGCTCGGGAATCAAGAGCTTTTCCATCGCCAATCTACACGCCGACGGCGACCCCGGGATCGAGACCAGGATCTTGCCGCGGCAGACCCCCGCGGTGGCGCGACTCAAAAATGCCGCCGATCCGATTTCGTGGTACGAAAGCATCCTGAACAACTCGCCGAATCCCTCGAGTTTCTTGTCCAAGAGGCCCTCGACCGCCTCGAAGGTGGAGTCGCGCAGCGAAATTCCGGTCCCGCCGTTGATCACGATGGCATCGAGGTCGGCAATCCACGCGCTCACGGTCGCCGCGATTTGATCGGGTTCGTCGCGCACTATCTGGTAGTGCGCTATAAGGTGGCCGGCCGCGGCCATCGCCTCTCTTATGACCCTGCCGCTGTCATCGTTGTCGGCCGTGCGGGTATCGCTGACCGTGATCACTCCTACCCTCAGGCTGCGCTTGGAGCCCTTGTGGTGGTCGTGCGCGCTCATCGATCGCTCAACTCGGCACCGAGTTCCGGTCGTCGGCGACTCTCACCGGAGGCGAAGGTTGAAAGCTTGCTTGCCTTTCTCACCTGGCCGAACCTCGAATTGCACCTCTGAACCTTCGCGCAGATCCTCGAAGTAAGTCTTGGGCGACAGCCGCGAGCGATGAAAAAAAACTTCTTCGCCGTCGTCCGCCAAGATAAATCCGAACCCCTTGTCCTTGACGATTTTCTTGATTGTTCCAAACACGGTTGCCCTCCTGCTTTTCTATCTTCTTTCGTTCCCGTCATCTTAGCAGGCCGGTTTCCCCTTGACCGAACGCCGTTGCGAATCCCGAAACAGACCATTGGGGCTTTTGGCGGTCGCTTAGCCAGCTATTGCGCGAGGACGACCAACTGGCGAACCTACCGGAGCGGGGGTGCGCTAGATTGAAAGCGATTGGGCTTAGGGAAATCGAGAAGATCTTCGCAGTCACCGACGCGCTCGGTTTGTCGCGCGAAGCGGTCGTGATTCCGCTTCGGACCGCGACCCCCGGAGGGCTGCGGATCCTTCCTAACCGCAAGCTCGAAATTGTGGTGAATGGTGGAATAGGCTTCGAAAAATGGCTTAGCGCCCTGGAGGGGGAGATTCGCCGCTTGATGAATCTCGAAGCGGACTAAGCTCGATCAGGGTGGCACCGTGGTCCACCATCTGGCCCGCAACGACCCGGACTTTGGCGATCATGCCTGCGCCTTCAGCGTAAAGCGTGGTCTCCATCTTCATCGCTTCAAGAACGATTAAGGCGTCGCCCGCGCTTACTTTGGCACCCTCTACAACCAGGATTTTCAAGACTTTACCGGGCATCGGTGCCTCCACCAGCGGCGAAGCGAAGCCGGATCGTGGGCGCGCGCTGCCGGTTTGCGCGAGTCTGAACTCGAAACTCGCCGCGCCCGCCGCGACCAGAATCAAACCCTTGCTCCTGGCCGCATTGACGCGGGTGGGATTCCCGCCAATCCTGATCATCAAGCTGCCATCGGCCGCACGTTGGAGGATTGCGCTAATCTCTTGGTCGTCGATCCGCGCATACACCACGGAACCCCGACGCCCGGTAATTTCCACCTCGTGGGCCACGGTTTGACCGACCCTCTGGAGCTTCATTGTGAATTCCACAAGCGGAAGCTGCCGAGCCGGTTCCACGGGGAACTGCGCGCATCGTTGCGCTCCGGATCATTTCGGCCAGAATCCGGTGAGTGAGGGGCGAACTCTTTTGAATCGCCCACCGCCAGCGCGGCCGCGATCAAAGCCGCGTTCTCGTGTTCACGACTGCAACTCCAGGTAGGAGAATTTTCCTCGATGAAGTGGGTCGACAGATCACCGCGCGCGAATGGCGCACTGGCGACAATATCGCGCAAAAAGGCGGTACCGTGCGCGACCCCGAGGATCGAGACATCCTCCAGTGCGGCGATCATCCGACAGCGAGCCTCTTCCCTGGTCGCCCCATATGAGACGACCTTCGCGATCAGACTATCGTAGTAAGTCGTGACCACGGTGCCTTGCTCGAGGGCCGAGTCAACGCGCACTCCCGGCCCCGACGGCATATGCAGGTAAAGCACTTTGCCCGTGGCAGGCCGAAATCCATGCTCGGGTTCTTCTGCCGTAAGCCGGCATTCGATTGCCCAGCCCCGCGGAGGCTTGTGCTCTGCCAATCGCTCGCCCGCCGCGATCCTTAGCTGTTCCGCCACCAGGTCGCATCCGAAGCGCAGCTCGGTAACCGGATGCTCAACCTGCAACCGCGCGTTAACCTCCAGAAAGTAGAAATCATCGCCGTCCAAGAGAAACTCGGCGGTGCCGGCGTTGCGGTA
>DASXNP010000025.1:0-2866 GCA_036494985.1 Binataceae bacterium (SeqCode) | reverse complement strand
GGGTCAAATCGGAGGTAGAGCGATGAACATCCCTTCAGGCGAATACCGATTCGGCCGAATCGAGCGAATCGTGTTCGGTGCTGGCAAGGTAGCGGGCCTCGCCGACGAGACCGAGCGCCGCGACCTGCGCCGAGCGGTGGTCATAACCGGAAAGACACTGGGCAGATCGAAGCTGCTCGGCAAAGTCACTTCGCCACTCGCAAACCGCCTCGCTGGAGTCTTCACCGATACCCAACAGCATGTGCCGTCGCGAACCGTCCAGGACGCCATCGATTTCGCCATGGATCGAGATGCCGATTGCCTGGTAAGTTTCGGCGGCGGAAGCCCGATCGATACCGCGAAGGCCGTCGCGATGGCGTTCCTCACCGGCCGCAGAAGTCTGCAATCCGGCGAAATCGGCCTGCGCAGGACAAACCCTGAGCGCGGCGATTTAGCGGGGCGCGAAATCGTCCATATCGCGATTCCGACAACGCTTTCGGCCGGCGAATTCACGGCGTTTGCAGGCATCACCGATGAAAAGACGAAAATCAAAGGAGGCGTCGGCGATGCCCGATTGCAGGCACGGACCATAATTCTGGATCCTGAACTGACGACCGAAACGCCCGGATGGCTGTGGGCCTGCACGGCTATTCGCGCGCTCGATCATGCGGTCGAATCCAGCTATTCGGTGCGGCACCAGATCTACACTGACACGCTCGCGTCGAAGGCGATCGAACTGATTACTTCGAGCCTCCTACCGTCGATGCAGACCCAGGGCGCCGACGAACTCGCCCACCGGAGCCTTTGCCAACTGGCCGCCTGGTTTTCGATCGCCGGCGCCGGTAACGGGATGGGCCTCTCGCACGCGCTGGGCCATCAGATAGGCGCGCGATGGGACGTGCCCCATGGGATCACGTCCTGCATCACGCTCCCGCACGTGATGCGCTTCATGGCGGACATTGCGCCCGAGGGTTTTGCCGCGATCGCACAAGGGCTGGGAATCCGATTCGATCCCGCAAGCCCGCATCTCGGAGCATTGGAGTGCGCAGACCGGGTCGCGCGCTTCATCAGCCGTCTGGAACTGCGCAATCGTCTATCTCAGTTCGACATCTCCCGCGACGAGATTTTTTCAATCGTGGATCCGGTGATGCGCGAAATTAACCACGCCCGCACGACCCCGCGGCCGGTTACCCGCAGTGAGATCGAGCTATTATTGCAGGCGGCATACTAGGTGCGGTCGATGGCCGCTCTTCGTTTGCCGCCTCCGTGCCGCCAAGCGCCAGCATTCGAGCTAGTCGGCTCGCGTCCTCGGCTTCCTCAAAACCTCGAAGGCGCTTCGCAATGCGCGATTCGCTTGGCTTAAGGCGAAAAACTTACTAAAGAACTGTAGTCCGATTTCGGCCAGATTCAGGGGCTTGCACATAGCTTGGGGCAAAGCCCTTCGGGTTGAGGTAGCACATGAGGGTTCACCTGACTGCTCTGGCAATAGCTTGGGGGTTAACGCTAGGCGTTTGCACATCGCCGGCTGGCGCCTCTTTGGGTAAGGCCGCCAAACCGGCCGCCGCGTGCTACTCCGACGGTGATTGCCCGCCCGGCTACCTGTGCACGTCGATGATCTATATGGGCTCCAGTCTGAGCCCGATTTGCTTGGCCGGACCCAGCAAGTGCCATAGCGACGCCGACTGCCCGGGCGACTACGCTTGCGACCGCGGCGCATGGTTTCACGCCGGGGCCTTCGGGTTGGCTAGCGATGACTCGGGGACCTGTTCGCCGCGCGAAGCCAGGCAGAAGAGCACGATCAAGTTTGGGCGGCGGCACGGGTCGTCCGAGCCAAACTAGGCTTTAGGTCTCTCTGCGGCCGATCGGCGCTGCGTAGCGCGCGGCGCGATTTCTTTTGCGCAAAAGATAGGCCGGGACGCCGCTTAGCACAATCAAAAGTCCGAACCCGGAGGACTTCGTCCTGACGATTAGCAGATCGATCGTCAGCACTATCGCGCATCCGATGTAGGCCGCCGGCAGATACGGATAACCCAACGCGCGGTAGGGGCGCTCGCGCCCAGGCCACCTCGCCCGTAGAACGAAAACCGCCAGCACCGTGATCGCGTAAAAGATCAGCTGCGCGAAGATCACATAGTCGAGCAGGTCGCCGTAGCTGCCGGACAGAGCCAGCACCACCGCCCATCCAGCCTGCATCAGCAGCGCCGCCGCGGGAACCGACGCGTGGTTCAGAGCGCCCGCGCGCGCGAAAAACACCCCGTCAAGCGCCATCGCACGCAGCACCCGGGCGCCGGACAGGATCAGCCCGTTGACACACCCGAAGGTGGAGACCATCACGAGCGCGGCCGTGAGCGCGGCTCCCCATTTGCCCCAGACCATCTGGAGCGCGGCCGACGCCACTCGATCGGAGTAAGCCGCCGAAATTCCGCGACCGAAGATGTCGCTTGCCGCGGGGTCACCCAAAAGCGGCAACTGCGCCAGATACGCGGCGTTCGTCAGAATGTAGAGAAAGACTACGAGGCCCGCGCCGATCGCGAGCGACCGCGGCAGATCGCGTTTCGGATTGCGGAGTTCGGACGCCGTAAAAGTAACCGATGCCCACGCGTCGGCAGAAAATAGCCCGCCAACCATGGCCGCACCGAAGCCGGCGAGGCCGATGAGCGGTGTTTCGCCGAGAAACGCGGCCGCATTCCCGAAGTTGAGCGCAAGCGCGCCACGGTTTGGGGCGATGAGCAGGCAGACAATCACGATAAACAAGAGTGAGGCGACTTTTGCGCTGGTGAAGAGGTTCTGCACGATGCGGCCGGTCTGGAGTCCCCGGATGTTGGCGGCCGTCAAGATGGCGATGACAGCAACAGCGCCCATCCTCTCGGCTGAAACTCCCGCTCCG
>DASXNP010000024.1:0-5591 GCA_036494985.1 Binataceae bacterium (SeqCode) | reverse complement strand
GCGGCGCTAAAATTGCCCCCTGCAATTCTGACCACGGCGAGGTCCGTGTCGGGGTCGTCACCCACCGGCGCAGCCTCGAAACGCCGTCCGTCCGGAAGCGCAACTTCGATCTGCGACGCGCGATGCACGACGTGACTATTGGTCAAAACGAACCCGTCCGGCGTAAAGATAAACCCCGAGCCTGTTCCCCCTGCTTCGGGTTGTGCGCGCGCGCCCTCGGCCGGCGTCCGGCCCTGGTGATGGCGAACCTCGATGTTGACGACGGCGGGACTGACGCGCTCGGCTGCCTCAACCACCGCCCGCGAGTAGGCGTCTAGCAGTTGGGTGTCGGTTTGATTACCCCCCGCTTCGGGAAGGTGGCCCGGTGTGCCGGGGGTACTGTCGGAGACCAGACCGAGGGTGTTTTTTGAGGCGGGTTTTGATTTCATGGTTCCTGCAAACAAAAATGTAACCACGACCGCAAGAAACGCATGCCCAAGACCCGGTGGTTAAAACGATCGACTAAAAAGTGCCGCCAAAATGCTAATCGATATCCACGTTCACACCGCCGCCTCGCGCGATTCCAGCGCGGGCGTCGAGGACTACCTTAAGATGGCCACCCAGGCGCGATCCGGCCTAAGCGCCATATGCCTTACCGAACACCGCTTCTACCAGGCCGGAGACGAAAGCGAAGCCGCGCGCCTGTTGGACCGCTACGGGGTGCGCGTTTTTCATGGGATCGAGGCCGACACGGACCTCGGCCATCTGATCCTGCTCGGAGTGACTGCTTCGATCGCTCGCTCTTTCGATCTCACCGATCGAATGCTCAAAGGCGCGTCGCTCATTTCTGCGATCGATTCCGAGGGTGGTCTCGCGGTTCCCGCCCATCCCTTTCGCGATTCCGGTTTCGGAGCGAACCTTCAGCATCTAAGCGAGAAGACTTCAGGCGCGCTGCGAGCGATTGAAGCGATCAACGGCCAGAATGCGCCCGCGGAAAACGCGCGGGCCGTCGCAGCCGCCAACGCTCTGGGCTTGGTCGCGCTAGGGGGCAGCGATGCGCATCACGCGACCCCCAAGTGGTTCCTTACGGTCGCAACCCACCTCGACCGCGACGTCTCATCTCTGGGCGAGGTTTGTTCCGAGATCAGGGCGGGACGCGCCCGCCCTCATTGTTTCGACGGCCATCAGCTGCTCTAAAGGAGGAAATCCAACCGCCCGACGCTCCTTAGCTCGGGGAGCAGACAGACCGCGCTGATTTCCCAGCCGGTCAGAATCCTTCACTCATGTTGGCGTAAAGGTCACGCGCCAGTTGATCCATCGACAGGTCTTGGTTCGAACTGCGCTGAGTTGCCGCGAGCTGCGCGTCGGGCAGCTTGTTGATGTCGTTGGCGCGCAGGTTCTGTTGTAGAAACTCGGGCGACGTCACGACCACCGACTGAGCGACCAAACCGAAACTGTTGGCGCGAGTAACCCCGCCGCTCGACCACAACACTTTTTTGCTGTGATTATCGACCAGAGTCGCGCCCACGACCAGGGTAAGGTAGGCTGCCGTCGGTTCGGCCACGGCGTTGAAAGCCACCGGGGCCTGGTCTTGGCCGGCAATTATACCCGAAAGCACTAGGTCTGCGTCGGCCGGGTCGTCAACCACGTCGAGCCGCTTGTGATTGGCGATTTCATCCTTCAGGTGACGGTCAAAATCCTCGCTCAAGCCAACAATTCTGGTGCGATTCGTAAATCGCTGAACGTAGATGCTGTTCGCCCCCGGCGGCAACGACTCGCCGCTTGCCGCCAGATGGTACCCGCATCCGGCCAGCATCATTACGACCGCAACCGCCAGCGTTTCAATCGCGTTTGGACTCGTGCTCATCGCCGCCTTTGCTCATCAGCCCCAGTCGGTTTGCCACTTTATCGAGAACTCCGTTGACGAAAGGACCCGAATCGCGATCGCCATAGCGCTTGGCCAGTTCAATTGCCTCGTCAATCGTAACCGGCGCCGGAATGTCGTCGAGTCGCATCAGTTCGTACAAGCCGATCCGTAGGATATTGTGATCGATCCGCGATAGCCGCTTGATCGACCAGTTCTGGATCGATTCGCCAAGCTTTTCGTCCAGCGCGTCCTTCTCGCCGCGCACGCCCACCACCAGCTCCCGGGCGAACCTCCGCGCGCGATCGTCCCCTGGCTGGTCCGCGAAGAACGCCGCCATCGACTCAAGCGATGAGTCGCCCGAGACGTCCATTTGGTACAACGCCTTGAGCGCCATCTCTCGGCCTAGGTGTCGAAGTCCCATAAAGTTATCGGTCAGCCTGCTCGCTAAGGGTCTTTTCGCGCGACCGAGTGCTTCGCGCGCAGTTCTAATCTCAAGCCACCTAACCTAGGTGATCAGCTTCAACTCCGAGAAGAGATGGCCGAGCTTCTCTTTCTTGGTCCGCAAATACTCAATGTTGCCGGTATGCGGCTCGACTTCCAAGGGCACCCGCGCCACGTTGACTCCGTATCGCCGCAGGCTGTCGATCTTGTGTGGGTTGTTGGTCAGCAAACGCACTTCCCCGATTCCGAGGTCGCGTAGGATCTGCGCCCCGATCCCGTAATCGCGGAGATCCTCTTCAAATCCCAGCCGCAGGTTCGCTTCGACGGTGTCAAGCCCCTGATCCTGCAGCGCGTACGCTCGAATCTTGTTGCCCAATCCGATTCCCCGCCCCTCCTGATGGAGGTAGATCAGTACCCCCGCATCAGATTGCTGGATCTGCCTTATCGCTTCCTCGAGCTGCTCGCCACAATCGCAGCGCGCCGACCTAAACACGTCGCCCGTTAGACACTCAGAGTGCAGGCGCACCAGCGCCGGCCGCCCCGCCCCGATTTCGCCCTTGGTCAAGGCCAGATGCTCGCGCCCATCGACAACGTTGCGGAAGACGATCGCTCTCATCTCGCCGAACGCGGTGGCAAAGGGAGTGTCGCCGACTCGTTGCACGAGCATTTCATTGGTCAGCCGGTACGAAACCAACTCTTGTATGCTGCAGATTGGCGTGAGGTGCGTCTTTGAGAACTCATGAAGCTCCGCCATCCGCGCCGCTTCACCTTCTTCATTTAGAATCGAGCACAACGCCGCTGCGGGGCGCATTCCCGCAAGCCTCACCAGATCGACCGCCGCCTCTGCCCGTCCGGCCCGCATCAGCGCTCCCCCAGAGAGTGCCATCAGCGGCGGAATGTGACCCGGCATTACCACGTCATCCGGCCCAGACCGTTCCGAGGCCAGCACCTGAATCGTGGTGGCCCGGTCGGCCGCGGAAATCCCGGTCGTCACCCCGGTGCGCGATTCCACCGAGGCACCGACCTGTTCGGCGTCGTCCTCGACGCCGCTGGCGGGCAATAGCGGAATCCCCAGCTCTCGCATTCGTCGCTCGGGTATCGCGACCGATACGATCCCACGCGCATTCGTGGCCATGAAATTGACTTCGCGTGGCGTCACCCGTTCCGCGGCCATCACCAAATCGCCTTCTGCGTCTGGTCGCTCGTCGGAGACCAGGATCGTCATCTTTCCGGCACGAATCTGGGCCAGCGTCTCTTCAAGCGGAGGCAAAGTCATCGAGATTACTTTCCATTGGCAATCGTATCACGGCCACGACCCAGGAAAAGAGCAGACCGAGCTTCGGTCCAGATCGAGGCCCTTTGGGGCATTTTCAAAGGTCGGCCTCGAGCAGCCAGTCGCTCCCCGCCCGCCGTGCCGCAAAGTTCTTCACCCTGATTGCATTCTTCATCGATGCGATACCCAGACCCTCGATGGCAGACCTTCCGCCGCCGATGATTTTCGGCGCCACGAAAAGCGCGATGCGATCCACTACCGCGGCCTCCAGCAGTGCCCCCGCCAGATTCGCGCCGCCTTCGACCAGCACGCGCGACCATCCGCGTTGCGCGAAGCCCCGCATCAGCATCTTTAGCGGCACCTTCGTGCTATCGCCGAGGGCTAGAACCTCGACCATTTCCGATTCATAGGATCGCCGCGCCCGCGTCACATTTCCGAGCGAGGTGACCAGAATCGTCTTTGCACTTGATCTCGGGTGGTAAACCCTGGCCGCCTCGGATGTCCGCAGCCTTCCGTCGATTACCACTCGTATCGGATCTCGACCGCCGGTGATTCGGCAAGTCAGCCTCGGATCGTCCTCAATCACGGTGCCTGCCCCCACCATCACCGCGTCACTTTGTGCGCGCCATCGATGAACCAATTCCCTCGATTCGGGCGAACTGATCCACTTTGAATCTCCCGCTTCGGTGGCGATTCGGCCGTCCAGCGTCATTGCCAACTTGAGCGTCGCGAACGGCCGCTTCTTCGTCACGCGAGTGATAAATCCCTCGTTGAGCCGGCGGCATTCGCTCTCGGCGACGCCGACTACGGTCTCGATCCCCGCGGCCCTGAGCAACGCTATCCCGCGCCCGCGCACCGCCGGATAGGGATCAACGCATCCGACTACCACCCGCTTTAAGCGCGCCTCGATAAGCGCCCGCGCACACGCAGCGGTCTGTCCGCGATGAGCGCACGGTTCCAGCGTCACATAGGCGATGGCACCGCGCGCCTGCGCTCCAGCCTGTGCGATAGCTTGAGCCTCGGCGTGGGGCCGTCCGCCGGCCGCCGTCGCCCCTCGTCCAACAATCCGCTGCCCTTTTACGATCACGCATCCCACCGCTGGATTCGGCGCGGTCCAGCCCAGGCGGCGGCGCGCCAGTCCAAGCGCAATCCGCATGTACTCCAAATCGGGATTGGGGCGGTGAGCTCGCGTCCTAGCCGAACTATCAGGATTGGACGCCGTCTTTCTTGCCCCGTGCGCGTCCCGCCTCGGAGGGCTCCGTCTTGCGCACTTTGATGAGTTCTTCGAGCTCGCGCATGAACTCGTTGGCGTCCTTGAACGATCGATAGACCGAAGCGAAGCGGACGTAAGCTACCTGATCGAGGACCTGAAGTTCTGCCATGATCGCCTCGCCGATAATTGTGCTCTGAACCTCGCGATCTCCGCGCTCCAGCACACCCGCCTCGACTCGGTCTGCGACTTGCTCGATGGTTTCCATCGAAATCGGCCGCTTCTCGCATGCTTTCTTGAGGCCTGCGACGATCTTGGCCCGGTCGAAAGGCTCACGACGGTCGTCTTTCTTGACCACCATCGGCGCAACTTCCTCGACTCTTTCATAGGTAGTAAATCTGCGCTTGCACGCAGAGCAGATCCGCCGGCGCCGGATCATCGCACCATCGCCCGAAATCCGCGAGTCGATCACACGATTGCCGCGGTTGCGGCAGAATGGGCATCGCATCTTCTTGCGTCTCGTAGCGGCTTGATTCTTCAATCACGCCCCTGCGGTCGGGGCAAGCCGTGCTCGGTCGCCAGCGATCAAATCGAGACCGGGCTGCGCGCGGTGAGGTGGGCAAAAACGGTTAGGAGGAACGATCCGAAACCTAGCAAAATGCCGTATTGGGAGCGTGATGCGGCATTGGATGCATCAACAGTTCAGGTCTTGTGCGATTCGATATAGCCGATGACGTCGTTGACCGTGCGGATTTTCTCCGCGTCTTCGTCGGGAATCTCCAGTCCGTATTCTTCCTCAAACGCCATCACCAATTCTACGA
>DASXNP010000023.1:0-9373 GCA_036494985.1 Binataceae bacterium (SeqCode) | reverse complement strand
CCGCCATCGTGGTGAAGACCGGCAAGCGCATTTCCAGCGCCGTACGACGGATCGAGAACGAATCTTCGGTGCCGACCGCATCGGGGGTGTTGATGACCATCGCAATCTCGCCGCGTTTGATCGATTCGACAATGTGCGGGCTACCCTCAAACACTTTGTTTATCGAGCTGCATTCCAGGCCGAGCCCGCGAATCAACTTCGCGGTGCCCGCGGTCGCGATCAAACGGAAGTCCAAGCCGGCGAGGCCGCGCGCAATCGGCTCAATCAGGGATTTGTCGGCGTCGCGAATGCTAAGAAAGACGCGGCCGCTCGTGGGCAGATGCGTCGAAGCGGCGAGTTGCGACTTGCCGAAGGCGATTGCGAACGAGCGCGCGATGCCCATCACCTCGCCGGTCGATTTCATCTCGGGCCCCAAAAGCGGGTCGACGCCCTGAAAACGGACGAAGGGAAAGACCGATTCTTTGACGGCAACATGGGCCGGAACGCGTTCACGATCGAAACCCAGTTCGGATAGCGACCGGCCGGACATCACGCGCGCGGCTAGTTTCGCGAGCGGCACGCCGATCGCTTTGCTGACAAACGGCACCGTCCGCGAAGCGCGCGGATTTACTTCGAGGATGTAGATTTCGCCTTCGAAGATCGCGAACTGGAGATTGATGAGGCCTACCACACCAAGTTCGTGCGCGATGACCTTCGTTTGACGGATCAATTCGGATTGAATCTCGGCGCTGAGCGTGCGCGGAGGAAGAACGCACGCACTGTCTCCCGAGTGGATTCCGGCGTGCTCGATGTGTTCCATGATGCCGCCCACGACCACCAGCTTTCCGTCCGAGATGGCATCGACATCGACTTCGATTGCCCCCACGAGGTAGCGGTCAACGAGCAGCGGGTGTTGCTCGGATGCCGCAAGCGCCGTCGCGACATAGCGGCGCAGATGAGACTCCTCGAGGACGACTTCCATCGCCCGCCCGCCGAGCACATAGGAGGGACGGATCAGCACCGGATAGCCGATCGCCGCGGCACCGCGCACCGCCTCCTCGAGTCCTCGCACCAGCATTCCTCGGGGCTGGCGCAACCCGAGATGCCCGACGACTTGACTCCACCGCTCGCGATCCTCGGCGCGATCGATCGAGTCGGGCGAGGTGCCGAGAATCGTCACTCCGGCGCGTTCGAGCGCAACGGCGAGCTTCAGCGGAGTTTGACCGCCGAATTGAAGGATCACGCCGATCGGGCGCTCACGCGCGACCACCGCGATGACATCCTCGAAGGTGAGAGGTTCGAAGTACAGCCGATCTGAAGTGTCGTAATCGGTGGAGACGGTTTCGGGATTGCAATTGATCATGATGGTCTCGAAGCCGTCTTCGCGAAGAGCCAGGCTGGCGTGCACGCAGCAGTAGTCGAACTCGATGCCCTGGCCAATACGGTTCGGACCACCGCCGAGGATGACGATTTTGCGGCGATCGGTGGGCAACGACTCGTCCTCGTCTTCGAACGTGGAATAGAGGTAGGGGGTGAACGCCTCGAACTCGGCGCCGCAGGTGTCAACCGCCTTGTAGACCGGTTTGATGCCATTGTCCGCGCGCAAACGCGCAACTTCCTGTTCGCTGACCGAACGGAGTTCGGCGATGCGCCGATCGGAAAAACCCATGGCCTTCGCCTCGCGCAGCGAGGCGGCGTCAAGCGGACCGTGGGCAATAGTCGTTTCGGCCGCGACCAGCTCGGCAATCGCATCGATGAACCATGGGTCAATCTTGGTCAGCGCGACGACCTCTGAAGTGTCAAGGCCGAGGCGGAGCGCCTCGGCCACATAGTGTATGCGCTGGCTGTTGGGAACGCGCAGACGGTCACGGATCTTGGCTAGCGCGGAGTCGCGATCGAGACCGGCAACCGGTCGGTCGAGACCAAACGATCCGACCTCAAGCGAGCGCAGCGCCTTCTGCAGCGACTCCTTAAAGGTGCGGCCGATGGCCATCGCTTCGCCGACCGATTTCATTTGCGGTCCGAGTTCATCGACGCTGCCGCGAAACTTCTCGAACGTGAAACGCGGAATCTTGGTTACGACGTAGTCGATCGTTGGTTCGAAGCAAGCGGGCGTCTTTTGCGTGATGTCGTTGGGGATTTCGTCGAGGCGGTAGCCAACCGCGAGCAGCGCTGCGATCTTCGCGATCGGAAAACCGGTTGCTTTCGATGCCAGCGCTGAGCTGCGAGAGACGCGGGGGTTCATCTCGATGACCACCATCTCGCCGTTTTGCGGGTTGAGGGCAAACTGGATGTTTGAACCGCCGGTGTCTACGCCGATTTCGCGGATGATGCGTAAAGCCGCATTGCGCATCAACTGGTATTCCTTGTCGGTCAAGGTTTGGGCCGGCGCCACGGTGATGGAGTCGCCGGTTTGAACACCCATCGGATCAAGATTTTCAATTGAACAGACGACCACGACGTTGTCGGCGTTGTCGCGCATCACTTCGAGCTCAAACTCCTTCCATCCTTCGATGGATTGTTCGAGCAACACTTCGTGATTGGGAGACGCGTCGAGCCCGCGGCCGAGCTTGATCCAAAAGTCATCGAGGTCGCGAGCGATCGCACCACCCGTACCGCCCAGGGTGCGCGAGGGACGAATGATGAGCGGGAGCCCGAGACGATCGACTGCCCGTCGCGCGTCTTCCTGGGAACTAGCGATGGCGGAGGCCGGAACAGAAAGTCCGATTTTGAGCATCGCGGCTTTGAACAGATCGCGGTCCTCGGCCTTCTTGATTGCTGAGAGCTTCGCGCCGACCATTTCGACGCCGTATTTCTCAAGGATTCCGCTTTCGGCAAGTTCGATCGCCAGATTAAGCGCGGTCTGGCCGCCGATGGTCGGCAGGAGCGCGTCGGGGCGTTCCCGAGCGATGATGCGCTCGAGCGAGGCGAGGTTCATCGGTTCGATGTAGGTTCGATCCGCGAATTCGGGGTCGGTCATGATGGTGGCTGGATTGGAGTTGATGAGAATGAGGCGCAGGCCTTCGCCTTTTAGCGCCTTAAGCGCCTGCGTCCCGGAGTAATCGAATTCGCAGGCTTGACCGATGACGATCGGTCCAGAGCCGATCAAGAGGATTGACTTTATATCTTTGCGGCGAGGCACGGCTAAGCGGTGGTTGTCGTATGCTGCTACTGCTGTTCAGCGAGTTCCGCGGCCATGATGCGATCGAGGGAGTCGGCGCCGTGCCGGGGGAAGGCTTCGACCAAGCGTTTGAAGCGCCCAAACAGATAGCTTGCGTCGTGAGGGCCAGGCGAGGCTTCGGGGTGATACTGGACGGAGAAGAAGGGAATGCCGGCACCCACCATTCCTTCGACCGTGCGGTCGTTAAGGTTGGCGTGGGAGAGCTTGGCGCGTCCTGCGACGGAGTCGGCATCGACCGCAAAGCTGTGATTCTGCGACGTGATTTCGACTCGACCGGTGTTCAGATCGAGAACCGGATGGTTGGCGCCATGATGGCCGAATGCCAGTTTGTAGGTTTCTCCGCCAAGGGCGATCCCCAGAATCTGGTGGCCGAGGCAGATACCAAAGACCGGCGCTTTGCCGAGCACACCGCGGACGGATTCGTGTGCGTATGGGAGCGCCGCGGGATCGCCGGGACCGTTGGAGAGAAAGACTCCCGCGGGATTGTTGGCGAGAATTTCTGCGGCGGTCGCGCTGGCAGGCATCACCATTACCCGGAATCCCGTGGCGACCAGGCGGCGCAGAATGTTGTGTTTGATGCCGAAGTCGAGCGCGACGACCACGGGCGCATCGCGGAGTTCACGCGGATCGGGTTTGCCATAGCCCGAGTGCAGCGACCAGTCCGAGATTTCCCAGTAGTAGGGTTCTCGGCAGGTGACCTCTTTGACGAGATCGCGGCCGACCAATCCAGGTGAAGCCTTAGCCTTGCGGACCAGCGAGGTCGGATCGAGATCGACGCTCGAAATCACAGCTTCCTGCGCGCCGAAGGCGCGAATGTGCCGGACCAAGGTTCGCGTGTCGATGCTCTCGATACCGACCACGCCGGCACTTTTTAGATAGTCGCCAAGCGGCATCTTTGAACGCCAGCTCGATGGGCGCGCAATGTATTCCTTGACGACGAAGCCCTCGACGGAGATGCGCGAGGATTCGACGTCTTCCGGATTGACCCCGGTGTTGCCGATTTGCGGATAGGTCATGCAGACGAGCTGACCCCTGTATGACGCATCGGTAAGGATTTCCTGATAGCCGGTCATCGCCGTGTTGAAGACGATTTCGCCGACGGCTTCGCCCACGGCGCCAAAGGCGCGCCCCTCAAAGACCGTTCCATCGGCGAGGGCAAGGACCGCGTGTTGCTTCGTGTTACCGCTCATCAGACTTTTCGGTTAGCCGTCCATCGTACACGATTTGGCCGGCGACGATAGTGATTCGCGCCCGTCCCTTTAGTTTCATTCCAGTAAACGGCGTGTTGCGGCTCTTTGAATGGAACTTCGTGGGATCGACGGTCCATTCGAGGTTGGGATCGATGACGGTTAGGTCGGCGCGCGCAAGCGGAGTCAGCGTGCCTTCGCCCTGATCCAGGCGCAGGAGACGTGCGGGATTAGATGACATCAACTCGACCATTCGCCCTGGGCTGATAATGTCGCGGCCAACCAGATCAAGCAGCAGCGCGAGCGCGGTTTCGAGACCGACAATGCCGTTGGCGCAGTCGTGGAATACCGCGCGGTCATGATCAGAGTTCAACGAGAAGCGACCGTGGAGAAAGCTATGGGCGAGCTCGCCGATCTTCTTAGAGGCTGGATCATGGGGCGCGTGATCGGTGGCAACCACGTCGATCGTACCGTCGCGCAGGGCCTCCTTGACCGCCTCGATGTCGCGATCGGTGCGCAGCGGCGGATTCATTTTCGCGTCGGGGCCCGAGCGAAGAACCGCAGATTCGCAATAGGTGAAGTGATGCGGCGTGGCTTCTGCCGTCAGTGAGACGCAATCGTGCCGCGCGCGGCGAATCAAGTCGAGCGATTCGCGGGCCGAGACGTGGGCGAAATGCACGGCGCCCGACGTCTTGCGCGCGATCTCGAGATCGCGAGCGATGCGTGAAGATTCGGCAGAGTTCGGAATGCCCACCACGCCGAGCACATCGGAGACCGTGCCGCGATTAACCGACCATCCCGGCGCGACGCGGCGGTCTTCCTCGTGCAGGGAGATCGCGAAACCGAGACGCGAGACCTCGATTAGTGCGCGGGAGAGAACGCCGGGATTGTCGATTGGCATCCCATCGTCGGAAAAAAGGCGGCAGCCAGCGGCAGCCAGCGCCTCGAAATCGGCAAGTTCCTCGCCGCGTAGCCCCTTCGTCACAGCCGCGACCGCGATCAATCGCGCCGCGTTAACTTCGCGGGCGCGCAACAGTATGTAGCGCGTGACTTCCGGCGAATCGTTGACCGGCAATGTATTGGCCATCGCGGCCACGGTAGTGAATCCGCCGGCGGCGGCCGCGCGGAGTCCAGTTGCAATGGTTTCCTTTTGGGGAAAGCCGGGATCGCGCAGGTGGACGTGTGCGTCGACCAGGCCCGGCACGATCCAGCAACCGCTCGCATCGACCGCCGTGGCAAGATCATTCGAAATCAGGCCAGGGGACTCGATGGCGGCAAGCCGCCCCTCGGTGATCAGCAAGTCGTAGAAGCCATCGCGGCCGGAGGATGGATCGATAACCCGGCCGCCCCGTACCAAGACCGGCTTCACGATGCCTCTTCTGCGGGTGCCATTGAATCAAGCATCGAGTAGATCAGGACGCGATCCAGCGATTTAGACCCCGGGACGTCGGCCGGAGGATTGGATGGATTCAGGCGAACCTGGACTCGCTCGAGACGTTGAGTCGGAACGTTCTTGCCGACGTAGTTGGGGCGAATGGGCAGGGAGCGATGGCCGCGATCGATCAGGACGGCAAGCTTGAGGGCGGCGGGGCGGCCAATTTTCCAGATGGTCGCCATCGCGCGCTGCACGGTCCAGCCAGAATTGATTACGTCATCGACCAGAATGATGATGCGGCCGCCGACCTCGAACGGAACCGCGGTGCCGAAGCCGTGGACCGGTTCGATCGCTTTGTAGATGTCGAGTCCGGCGCATGGCGGCGCAACCCCGCTACGAGACTGGATGATTTCGCGCAACCGGATAGCGAGGGTTGCACCGTGACTAACCACGCCGACCAGGCTTACGGTAGAAAGGTCCGAGACATCAGCGATGATCTGCGAAGCGAGCGAATCGATCGAAGCAGCTACTTCGGCGGGTTTCATCAGCTCGCGTTGCGGCCCGCGCCGGTAGGGCTCGTAACCGTGCTCCTCAGCCTGCTTGACTGATTCGAAAAAGACTGCCGTGCCCTCTTCGATCCATTGCCGAGTGTAACCGTAGATGCTCTGCTCGAAGCGATAATACTTATGCGAGCGAGAGTTACCGACGTAGTCGATGCGCAGTTCCCGCTCGCAAAAGTCGCACCGCAGCGCCAACGTGTCGCGTGAGGCTGTGGGAGCGACACGAAATTTCGGCGCGAGGTAACCGCCTTCGTGGCGAGTTATGCAATTTGGATTGGCGCAGCGCGGGACGAGTTCCGGGCGAAAGCGAACCAGCAAATCAGGCGACGCTGGAGGCTGACGATCGGCCGCAGCGTTTTCGATCATCCACGCGATCAGCGCCATCCGAACCGGGACACCGGCGGCAGCCTGCTCGAAGTAGATTGCGCGTGGGTCAGAATCAAGCTCGTAGGCGAGCTCGTCGGTGCGAGGAAGCGGATGCATCACGACCGCCTGCTGCGTGCGGCGGGTCTCGAGTGCCGTGGAATCGAAGCGAACGTATGCGCAGTCGTCCTGCTCACCCGCAGCACGGCGTTCCTTCTGAAAGCGCGTGACGTAGAACGCGTCGAGTAGCGCGGGAGGACGGGGCGGCGGCGAATCCGCGACGCTGATGTCGCCGGTAAAGAGCGCCATTTGATGGGGCGCGCTGGGAGTCAGATACAGCGCGTCGAGGCCGCCAGCGAGTCGCTTGAGTTCGTCGATCGATACGTTCGAGATGTTGTAAGAGCGCTCCGCGGCGAGCCGGGCCAACACGTAGTCAGGCACTTCCCCACCCCGACTGGGAACGGTAACGATGTTCGCGCCGAAGCGTGCAAGCGCATAGACCAGCGAGTGGACGGTGCGGCCGTGCTTCAGATCGCCGCAGAGGGCGACCGTCAGGCCCCTGAGGCGCCCCTTCTTTTGCCGCAGAATATATAGGTCGCACAAAGTCTGCGTGGGATGCTCGCGGCTGCCGTCGCCGGCGTTGATGATCGGGATGCGACTGTAGTCGGCAGCCACCCGCGCGGCACCGTCGCGCGGGTGGCGCATCACGATCAGATCGGCGTAGGCACTGACGACCCGGACCGTATCGGCGAGGCTCTCGCCCTTGGCGGCGGAGCTCGAATGCATATCGGCAGAACTGATCACGGAACCGCCCAAGCGGTGCATCGCAGATTCGAAACTGAGCCGGGTGCGGGTCGAAGGCTCGTAGAAAAGCGTCGCCATGATCAAGCCACCGGCGAGAGTCAGCGGGCGTCGCTCTGCGAGCGCGGCTGAGAACTCATCGGCGAGTGCAAAAATGCGTTCGATCTCGGCGGTCGCGAGATCTTCAATCGAGACGAGATCGAGCTTGCCGACGCGGTTCATCGCGCTTGTGTCGGGCGCCTCGATTCGGACTTGGGACCGCCGAGCACCACACAATCCGCACCGTCGACCTCAATTAGACGTACGTAAACACGGGTCCCGTGGGGAGAATTGACGGTTTTTCCGACGTAATCGGCTCGAATCGGCAACTCCCGATGGCCTCGATCGATCAGCACGGCAAGCTCGATCGATTCAGGCCGGCCGAGATCGGAGATTGCATCGAAGGCGGCCCGAATGGTGCGCCCGGTGTAAAGCACGTCATCAACCAGCACCACGCGAAGACCGTCGAGCTGGCCGGGAACGTCGCGGCCGAGAAGCCGCGGGTCGCGATGATTGGCATCGGCCTCGCCGTCGTCGCGATAGAGCGAGATGTCGAGGGTGCCGCGGGCAACGCTTTGTCCGGAGATTTGTTCGATCACGCCCGCCAGGCGCGTGGCGAGAATTGCCCCGCGTCGGACGACCCCCAAGAGCACTAAATTGGCCACGCCGTCGTGCTCGACGATTTCATGCGCGAGCCGGCGAACTGATCGGGAAATCGCGGCGGCGTCAAGAACGACCTCGGGAGTCATCGCGACGACTCCGCAGCGGCTGGTGGGCGGCTAAAGTGAAAACCGGAAGCCAAAAAAAAGCCGGCGCGCCATCGCGACCGACTCCTAGTATGCGGATCTATCAATGTCAGCTCCTTGTCGCCCTCACGGGAGCGAATTAAAGGACTGGAGTTAGGGTAGCAGATAAGACGCCTGGTGCAAAGTCGAGTCCGCCAGCCCGTTGTGGAACATGGTTAATCATTTTTTTCGAGCGAAGTCCGCTTGGCTCGGCCCGCGGTGCGCCAGCGCCGTTCTCTGGCTCGACCGGTGAGATAGAGCAGCCACTTGATACAGGGCTGTCGGCGTTTAGGAGGGCGGCAGCGGGATTAGACGCAACCTTCCCGAGGTTCTTCGTCGGAGTTGGCAAGATCACTACCGCAGCCGTCCGATCGATCGCACTTTACCCGGCGGCTTTACGGTCCGCGCTCCCGCAGTTGCGACCTCACTAAGACATCGTTTCAACCCCTGCGGAGTTACGCACGTTGTCAGCGCGGCTGACTGGGCGCAATTCGCCGCCCGGGCCGCGACCGTCGCGGCACCGATCAAGGAAGTTGGGGAGAGCAAAGCCCTATGCCATCAGTTCGAAAACAACGACCCTGTCCTTCGATCAACCGAAGAACCGAAATTTGAGGCCGTGGCGATAGAAGCGGATAGCGCTAAGATCATCTTACACCCGATGATCGTTATTCGCGGCCCATCACGCCCCTCCGTTCGTGGAGCCGCTTTCGCCCCGAGACACTCACGCATGTGAGCGAGAAGGAGAACAGTTTTACCGGCGGGTGCTGCGCTCGAGCTTGCGAAGGCGATGGTCGTGATCTTTGACTTCGACCGACACTCGGTCGTCGAAGCGATCGAATTTTTTGTTCAGCGCGGTCAGCGTCTTGTTGGTCTGCTTGAGTTCGGCGTCAACTGATTTGGCGAACGATCCGTTTGATGAGGCGGTGGCCTCCAGCGCTTGCCGTTTGGCGGGGGCGCGCCGCGGGCTTGGCTCGGCGGCGCGGTCGGATGCCACTGCCGATGACAGTTCAGAGCGTAGCGTCGCGAGAACCTCGTCGGAGCGAGCGGCAATCTCATTGCCGAGGCTCGAACGAGTGCGGGCGAAGTTCTCGCGGGCTTCAACG
>DASXNP010000022.1:0-2508 GCA_036494985.1 Binataceae bacterium (SeqCode) | reverse complement strand
CTGGCGCACGCCTTCCAGAACGATCCGCTGATGGCCTACACGATACCCGACGCCACCGAACGCGCCACGCTGCTGCCCGAGTTCTACGTTCGAATGGTCAGGTTCGGATTCTTAAGCGGCGAGGTCTACACCACCGAGGGCTCGATCGAGGGCGCCGCGGTATGGTTGCCACCGGGGGCGAAATGGGATCGGCAAAGCGTCGAGGCGGCGGGGTTGCACGAGCTTTCAAAGATCATTGGGGATGACGCGATGGGCCGATTTCGTGAGGTGGTCGGAGCGGAAGCGCGGGCGCGCGAACGCGATATGATCTCGCCGTACTGGTATCTCCTGTTGCTGGGCGTCGCACCGAATCGCCAAAGGCGGGGGCTGGGCGGCAGACTGATGGAGCCAATTCTTAACCAAGCGATGTGCGAGCATGTTGTCTGCTATCTCGAAACGGAACAGCCGCGCAACGTGGCCTTCTACCTCAAGCACGGCTTCGAGGTAGTCGTCGATGGAGAAGCGGCGGGTGTAAGCGGC
This sequence comes from Binataceae bacterium (SeqCode), assembly GCA_036494985.1. Classification (GTDB taxonomy): domain Bacteria; phylum Desulfobacterota; class Binatia; order Binatales; family Binataceae; genus DASXNP01. The sequence goes on along the minus strand of DASXNP010000022.1, from coordinate 1,989 downwards.
GTGCGATTCTGGACTTTTCGTCGGCCTAAGCAGAATTCACCGCGTTGAGTCTAGCTAAGGCGCTGGAGCGGGGTTACAGCGAGTCGCCTGGCGCTTGGGCTGCCGCTGTGAGTACTATCAACTTCGTCGCCTCGCGAAAGGAGTAAAATTGGGTGAAGAACGGCGAACGGCAGGGATGGATTGTTGTTGGCGCGATTTTTGTCACGATGTTCTTCATCTGGGGCGGCATCAACTCTGGCGCCGTGTTCTTTCTGCCCGTTATCAAGACCTTCGGCTGGACGCGGGCAAAATTCTCGATTGCGCTCTCGATCGGCTGGATTACCGGGGGAGCCTCGGGACCGCTCATCGGCTGGGTAGCTGACCGAATCAACCCCAAGAAGATGATGGTTGCAGGCGCGGTGGTCACCGCGCTGGCGTATTTGGGATAAAGCCGCGCTACCACCTTCGGCGAATTTCTCGCGATCAACGCTCTGTTCGGAGTGTGCGTGGGAGCCTGCACCTACTTACCGTGTTCGTTGGTGATCGCGAGCTGGTTCGAGGAAAAACGGGGACTCGCGATGGGCATCGCATTTTCCGGTGCCATGCTCGGCGGCGCTGCGATGACGCCGGTTGCCCAACACGTAATCGCAGCGGCAGGATGGCGCTTCAGCTATCTGACGCTGGCCTTGCCCATCCTGTTGGTAGTGGTTCCTTTAATTGTGTTTGTAGTGCGGCCCCGCACGCGCACCGCGAAGAGCGAGTCAGTCGTAGCCCTAAACAAGCCCAGCCCCGAGCCGCCTTCTTCGGTAGCCCTTGAGCTGCCAGGACTCGAACTTTCAGAGGCCATGAAAACCCGTTCCTTCTGGCTGATTTCGGCGGCTCAGTTGTTCGCGGGTTTGAGCATCGGGATGGGTCCCCACTTCGTCGCGTACCTGACCGGCGTCGGCTACACCGCGGCTTTTGCCGCCGCCGTGATTAGCCTTTACCTTGTTCTGACCACGGCCGGAACGCTTCTCGGCGGTCCGATCGCGGATCGCTTCGGCGCGCGCCACGCCTTGTTTTTTACATTTATTCTGTCCTCACTGGGTATGCTTGGTTTGCACCGCGTTGCGCACTTTCCGGGCCTTGCAACAAATGTCCTCGCGGGCGGATTCGCCGCCGGCGCGTACGTGGTGCAGATGCCCCTGGTGGTCATTGAATCGCTAGGCGTCAAGCGCCTGGGCTCAATGCTGGGCGTTACAGGTATTTGCTACACACTCGGGGCGGCAAGTGGTCCGATCATCACCGGACGGGTGTTTGACCTGACCGGTAGCTACAGCGTCCCGATTCTGTCCTTCCTTGCGATGCTCGTGATCTGCGCGCTGGCGATTCGAAGCTGCCGCTCGCTCGATCATGAAAAGGCGCGGTTCCGAGTGGTCTCTCCCTCGGTTGCCGCTTAGAGCCGAGCGCAATGGTAACCGCGTCCGGTAGGTACTGAAGTCCGCCGGCGGTACTTGCGACCGTGGATACCAAGCAAGCTTCGCGAACTGCGACCAACCGACCAAAGGAGGCGCTCGAAGCGCCAAGAGGAGCGACCCATGCCAGAGCTTAAAAATCGTCAGTGGCTGCTAGCGGCGCGGCCCAAGGGAATGATCAAGGAGACCGATTTCCGTTGGAACGAGACCACCGTGCAGGCGCCTAAGGAAGGCGAAATTCTCATCCGCAACCTCGCCTTCTCGTTCGACCCTACCCAGCGCGGCTGGATGTCGTATGCCACCTATATGCCCGCGATTCCTCTCGGAAACGTGATGCTCGCGTCGGCCGTCGCGCAGGTTGTCGAATCCAAGCGCCCGGGTTTGGCCAAGGGCGATCTCGTGCAAGGCCTTTTTGGGTGGGAGGACTACACGGTAACAAGTGGCGAAGGGAGGCTGCTTGGCGTCCAAAAGCTGGCGCCCGGAAGCGATCCGATCTTGATGCTGTCGATTTTCGGCACGACGGGTCTGACCGCTTACTTCGGCACGCTCGATGTTG
>DASXNP010000021.1:0-3037 GCA_036494985.1 Binataceae bacterium (SeqCode) | reverse complement strand
CCACGAGAGTGTTCGCGGATTTCGGCAGTACCTTCACCATAACTTCGGGTGTACGCCGAACCGTTCGAGCGACCTGCTGGATTTCCCCGGGCGATAGACGATCACGCCGACCGGGACCGCGGCGGGCAAAACTGAAGATATCGAATAGAGGCTCGCTATGGGTCTGGCTCGGCATATCCCTGCTCCCACGATCTGATGTTGGCCGATAGCAACGCTTTGAAGTGATCGCGAAGCCCTTCACAGACCCTCAAGATCGCCCTTAGATCCTCACGACTGGGGCCACTTACCCGCCCGGCCTGATTAGCCGATCGCGCGATCTGGTTGATATTGCGGCCGATGCTGCCTAGCTCCGACACCACCCGCCTGAGCGCCAGCAGTTCCTCCTTCGGTAGCGGCGACAGTGCTCGTAAGTGGGCGCGCGTCAAGACCGAAACATAGGTCGCTGCGGGCATGCCTCGAGCCGCGGCACGCTCGCGCAGAAGGATCTGGTCGTCAGGACGAAGGCGGACCGAGAAGCGCGCCACCCTGCCCGCCCGCGCGCCGCTGACAACGCCGTCAGGCGTGTTCCCAGCCTCTAGCATCATGTCGACGAGACGTTTCAGGAGTGCCGAGTCGGACAATCCTTGGTGACGCGCAACGGCCGCGAAGCGCGTCTTCGTGTCGCGATTCACCCAAGTCGTGAGGTGTGCACCGTCGCTCATCGTGAGTGATGTTGTAGCAAAGAGCAGCCGCCAGGCTATCCTGCGTTTCACTCCAAATTCAGCGAAACCCGACAAGCACATATTATTTTTTTTCCTCCTTCCCTCTTGCCGATGCGCCGAGATTCCTGGATTTCTGTTCCGAGTTTCTGGACTGGAATTGCCCACCAAACGGGTCTACTATCTTCGTTGCCCGCCCGACCAGGCGAGGCGTTTGACCAGCAACTTGCGAGGTATACATGTGACCGTAGAGCACAGCACGCCGCATCCGGCGCGTGATTCTTCCCCTTCCGATTCGACCGCCGCGGACCGGCTACGGGCCCTGCTTGAGCGGGCTGGTCTCAGCCAGCGCGCTGCAGCCAGACTCCTCGTCGTCGAGGAGCGCACGATGCGGCAATGGTGTGCCGGTCAGGGGCAACCGCCGCCATCGGTGTTCCGCGCGCTGAATCCCAGGCTGACGCATACCGAGAATCTGCGGCGCATGATCGCCTCGAATGAAAATACAATCGAAGCGATGCAGGACGGCCGCATCACCGGCATGGGATACGGACCAGGACCGAGCGATCCTCAATCGGTGGCAATGGAGATTGGTCGCCTCCGAAAACAGAACGAAGAGCACCGTGCGATGGTGCGGTGGGAGGAAGCCTTTCAGCGCAAACAGGACGCTTACTTCGGACTCAACAGACATTGGCTGCCACACGGCAATGGCCTTCCGACAGGCGAGAGCCTCTCCGAGGTGGATGCGGCCGAAGAAGAATTCCGCGCTGCGCAAGTGGAGGTGGATCGCATCACCCGGGAGATTAGAGCCGGATTGCGCTAAGGGCAGGTTAAATCCCACGGCAGCAGCAAAAAAAGGGAGAGAGCGCCAAGAACTGACGCTCCCTCCCGAATTGGACGCACTAGGCAGCTAGGACCTCTGTCGCGAGATCCCAAAGCCGCCCGTTGAGCCGCACGTCCTCCTTGATCGACGAGATGCGCCGCGTCCGAGTTAGCCGCCCATTGGCGGACCGGCGGCTCAATCCTCCCCGCAGGAGCGCTTCCTGGACCCGATTCAGGATGGTCCAAAGATCATCCCCAAGATCCTCGACCCGTCGGCAATTGAGCAGTTGGGAAGGTGGCATGCCGCGCATGGCGGGATCGGGAAACCGAATCGCCAGGGCCGCTTCTGCAAACTGAATCTGCTCGTCCTTCAGCAGGTGGCGCTGCTCCATGCGCTCGACTTGACCCGCCAACAGGTCGAACTCCTCGGACATCTTCAAAGCCCCTGTGACGACCTCCTCGACGATATCGCCGCGGTGTGAGACGCACAAGGCCGGGAACGCACCTCGCGAGACAATGAGTCCGTTGGTGCACACCACCCGAAACAGTCCCATCCGCAGTTGGTAGGCGCTCGTGCCATCGTGGCTGTTCAAGAAGACGATCTCGGGGATCGCGTCCTTGAGTTCGATGGTCTCGAACCGCCGCCGCAGGCGCAGGATGTGACGTGCATGAGTGGGGCTCGAACGACGGGCCTGCGTTTGACGCGCATCGACCGGTAAGAAGCCCGCGCCCATCAAACCGCTCAGTATCCGATCCGTCGGTATGAACGTGTACTTCGAACTCGTGCGCTCGTGGGGCGCGGAAGCAAATACGGCGGGCGTGCGTTCGCGTAGCGCATCAAGTGACAGCTCGCGGGCAAATGCATTGGCATGAGAGGAGAACGACAAAGTAGATAATGCGTTCATGATCAGTCTCCGAATTGGTCTTTGGGCGGGATTGCCCGCTTCGGACCGATCACGACGCGCGCAGCGGTCAAGGATCGAAGACCGCCGCAGGCGGCGAGTGCGTCACCGCGCTCGTCCTTGACGGCGAGCACGACGTGATACGCTGACACCCTCTAGGAAATCCCGCCCTCCCTTCCTCTTCTGGCGGTCGCAGCGCGGGACCTGACCCCACTGCAAAGGAGCCGCCGAGCACCGAGTGTCAATCGATGCCCGGCGGCAATTCGCTTTAGTCGATCGCGGCCAAGATTTCACTGGCCTCCGGGTGTTCCAAAGCGAACTCCCGCAGCTGGTAGAAACGTTCCGCGAAGAGCTCACCTTTCGGATCGTTGAATGACAGGTGACTGCAAGCGAAGAGGCACATCGTGATGCCTGCCGCATCTGCCGACATGGTGCCCTCGTAGCCGTTAGTGTCGATGCGCAGCCGGTAAGAGCCGCGATCTGGCGCCATGTAGAAGCCGCCGTTGCTCAAATCATAGAACTGCCAAAACCCGCCCCGATACTCCGGAGCGATCCGATGCATCCAATCAAACACCGCACCCTCGAAGCGCATCATGCGGTCTTCGAAGTAGCGCGGTA
>DASXNP010000020.1:0-2732 GCA_036494985.1 Binataceae bacterium (SeqCode) | reverse complement strand
ACACGGACTCGACCAGTTCCGTCGGCGTCACCGCCGAGTCTCGCAGCGTCACCTCAATGTTGCCGTCGCCAGTCATCGCGACTGCGGCAATCCGCGGCTCGCTGCCCGTGAAAAGTATGAGCAGGCCCCGCTCGGCCCCCGCATGCTCGATCGAGATTCTCATGAGCGTCTCGATGAGCTTAGCGAGCTCGATCTCGCTCGATACCGCCTGCGAAGCCTTGACCACCGTCCCGACGTCCAGCTGCTCTATCGGCGCATCGATCGTCGTGCTCACCACAGAGGGAGCGGATTCCCCGGCGAGCCATGGATGAAGTCGTTCGAGTTGCCGCACCTTGCCGAGCCCGCCCCAGCGCAAATAGCATTGCCGCGCGTCTCGCAGATTTGCGTGGGCAGTGCTCTCCACGCCGCGCGCCGCGTAGAACCGTGCGGCTACCTCATGGGCGACGCCCTCGTTCTGGACGAAGCCGTTCTCGCGAGCAGATTGAATGGCCTGCTCGTACAGACGCATGGCATCGGCGTCCCGACCTTCGATGCGCGCGAGCTCTGCCGACGCCAGAGCGTGCTTGTCGGAGAACGTGGGTGGATAGTTTTCGGCCCACTCGCGCAGTTGTTCTCGGTGCGCCGTGAGTAGTTCGCGCCAGCCAGACTGCTCGTCAGCAGAAGCTTCCTCATAGAGAGCCGCCACCGTCAGCGCAGTGTAGTAAAAGTAGTCGAGCAGCTGCAACTGTACGGTTGAGGACCAAAGCAGCGCCTTCGCCTTGTCGGCTGCCGCCTGGGCCTCGGCGTAGTCGCCTGAGAGGTACCGCGCCTTGAGTTTGCGAATCCAGTACAAGCAAATCACGGTCGGCGTGCGCGCGGCAGTCAATTGCGCTTCGAACGCCGCCTCGTCGAATCGCTCATCGCTGAAGGTAGAGAAGGTCGCATCGCGACCCTGCATGCTCGCGATGAAGCGTTGCTGGCTCACGATGAGGTCCACGACATCGCGGAACTTGGCTGTCCGAGCGAAGTCCAGCGCCATCTCCGATTCGCGCCACACGGCATCGAGCGGATCGTTTCGCATAAGCAAATGTGTGATGGATTGGTGCATTCCGTAGCAAGCGAAAGTCAGATCGCCTCTCTCAGTGGCGGTGCGAGTGGTCGCGCGACGGAGTGCGATCACGGTCGTGATCGGCTCCGTCCAGAAGGCGGCCAGTCCCATCGCATGGTAGACCTTCGTGTCGTAGGCGGTGAAGGCGTGCTTCTCGACTAGGTCGCAGGCAAGCCTGGCTAGGCGGTAGCCTTCGCGATAACGGTGAAAGTTCGCTCCAAGGACAGACCCAAGGCAAGCATAGGCATAGGCGGAAGCGCCGCCCATCCCGTGCTTTATGCTGAGGTTCACCATGCGGCACGCGAGCAGGCAAAACAACTGAAAGTCGGTAAATGTGGCAGGGCCAGCAAGGACTGAGAGCACCTGCATGGCTGCCGATATTTTCAGATCGGTCATCAGCGGTAGATCGATCAGACTCTCGATCGGCTGCCCGCCGAGGGTTTGCAACACCGTCTCGTACTCGGCCCGGACCTGCTCAAGGGTAGGGTGCGCCGGCAGGTCGATGCCGAACAGACGCAGGCACGCGAGCGCGCTGTCGATGGCCTGCGGGTGTTCGCCCGTCAATACATGCAAATTGATCTTCAGGCAGGAGGCGTCCGCGAACTCGAGGTTTGAATCCGCGCGCTGCAGCAGATCCACAATCTGTTGCGCGGCCTTTTCCAGGCTACCGCAGAGAAGCTCGCACTCCGCACGTTCGAGGGACAGGCTGAATTTCAACTCGTGCTGACTCCCCCAGTCTCGCTCTTCCAACAGCGCCATGCCGGCCGCGAAATACTCGAGCGCCGACGCATAGGCCGCCGATGCCTTCGCTTTTCGTCCGGTACGCAGGTTGATTGTCGCCACCTGCGCCTTCTCCTCTCGATCGACAATCAACCTGCCGCCTCGATTTAACTGGTTCGCCACCTCGAACAGCTGTTCGGTGAGCTCATTAGCCGTCATGCTCGCTAGCAGCTTACGGCCGATACGCAGATGAACCGCGGCGCGATGCGCCTCAGGAAATAGAGAATACGCCGCTTGCTGGATCCGGTCGTGCAGGAATTTGTAGCTATTACCCTGATGGACAATGAGACCCGCGCGGACAGCTTCCCAGAGTGCCGCACGCACCGCCTCCTCTGGTTGCGGGAACACGATGCTCAGCATGCCGACCTCCGCCATGTTACCCAGGCAGGCAAGATGCTTCAGGGCATCCTGCGCGGTGATCGACAACCGCTTCAGCTTCTGGACCATGAGGTCCACCACGTTCTCGGTGTAGTTCTTGGCGTGGATACGATTATTGTCCCATGTCCAGAGGGCCGCGACGGGGTCGAACGCGAGCAGACCCTCGTCGGCCAACGCGATCAAGAACTGAATCGCGAAGAACGGATTCCCGCCGGTCTTCTCCTCTACGAGTTCCGCGAACGTTCGTGCACGCTCCGGCGTGCAGTGCAGGGTGTCGGCGATGAGCCGGCTGACATCGCCGAGCCCGAGCGGCGCCAGCACGATTTCATGCACCCTCGCACCGGTCTCGCGGATTGTCTCGAGCGTACGAATGAGTGGATGTGACGGACCGACCTCGTTGTCCCGATAAGCTCCCACTAGCAGCAGGTGCCGCACGTCCGGGTGTGTGACCAAGTGTTCGAGCAGGTCGAGCGTTCCGCTATCCAGC
>DASXNP010000019.1:0-7537 GCA_036494985.1 Binataceae bacterium (SeqCode) | reverse complement strand
GACGGAGCCCAGGACTACGATCTACTGTTGCGCGTCACCGACGACCCTCGGGTGGCCGTGACTCACGTCGCGCGGGTGCTTTACCATTGGCGCAAGCACTCGGAATCGAGCCTCGGAAAGACCGACGCCAAACCTTACACTCATCTGGCGGGGAAACGCGCGCTTGCCGATGCAATGTCACGCAGGGGATTCGCGGCGGTAGTCGAGGATGGTCCTCAACCCAATACATACTCTTCGCGCCGCCAAGCGCTCGAAGAGCCGGCAGTTAGTATAGTCATCTGCTCGCGCACACCGCGGCTGCTAGAAAGCTGCGTGTCCTCGATTCGCAAGCGGACTCGCTACGGTCGGTACGAGATTGTCGTCGTGCACCACCTGACAAATGACAACCAGTCGGCGATTGCGGAAATTGTAAACCGCCTTCAGTGCAAGCGAATAACCTATTCCGGTGAGTTCAACTTTGCGCGGATGAATAATATCGGAGTCAGAGAGACAACCGGAGATTACATCCTGTTCCTCAACGACGACACCGAGGTGATCGATGAAAAGTGGCTGGCAGCGATGGCCTCGCGCCTTAGCGAGGATGGGGTTGGGATCGTAGGCGCGAAATTGCTGTATCGATCGAGCGCATTGCAGCACGCCGGAATAGCGGTGAATGGGCTCACTGGGGCGTCGCATCCGGGGCGCGCTAGTTTCGGGTCGCTCGGATGGAACTGGTTCGCGATGACCCGGGAGCTGAGCGCAGTAACCGGAGCGTGTTTGGCGATAAAGCGAAAGATATTCGATCGTGTTGCAGGCTTCGATGAGAGCCTTCCGGTCGACTTTAATGACATCGATCTGTGTATGAAGGTGCGCGTAGCCGGGTATCAGGTGATCATTGAGAGTAGTGCGGTGCTCCAACACGACGAGTGCGGGACGAGAACGCCCCAGCGCTTGACGCCTGGGGCCAAAGCGTTCGTGGAGCGCTGGCGGCCGAAGCTGCTGCGTTCAGATCGGTTTTGGACTCGCCATCTGACGCTCGATGAGGCGATGATGCCGGATGCTCGGGGGTTTGATCGCCTGCGACTGGGATGATTCCTCCGACCGAGATGATTCGAAGTGTCCGCGGCCGGCCCATCGGGCTCGGTTATGTGTTGCCGAAACTAGGCTGCCAACGCAACTGCCGCCTGAAACCTTGCCCTAAAGGGGCTTATGGCGCCGCGGGGAGCTACATAGCCAGCGATCTGGCCACGGTTTCGCGATGCACCGGGGCATTGCCAAAATTAGCCTCCCCGGCAAGACCCCGGCGATGGTAGAGGTGCATGTCGTGCTCCCAGGTAAATCCAATTCCGCCATGGACTTGGATCGCTTCGCTGGTCACGCTCTTGGCCATGTCAGAGGTGTAGGCCTTCGCCATCGGGACGGCGGTTGCGGCTTCCGGCGAGCGCTCGTCAACTGTCCAGCACGCGTAGTAGGTGATTGAACGCGCATTCTCGACCGCGACCATCATGTCCACACACTTGTGCTTGACCGCCTGAAAGGAACCGATCGGCTTGCCAAACTGAACCCGGGTCTTGGCATACTCGACCGAGATGTCGAGCGCTTTCTGCGCGGTTCCGACCATCTCGGCGCAAAGCAGCGCGGTGGCGACCTCGAGCGTGCGCCGCACAATGGGCCATCCCTGATTCTCTTTGCCAACCAGAGCGGAGGCTTCGACGCTGACGTTGTCGAACTTCACGTGGCAGAGTCGTCGCGTCATGTCGACGGTCTTGAGCTGAGTGATGCTAACGCCTTTTTCTTTCGCGCCGACGGTGAAGATGCTGATGCCGTCCTCCGGAGCCGAACCCTTAGAGGTACGAGTAGCCACCGCAATTTCGTTGGCTACGTGCGCATCCGGGACGAAGAACTTTTCGCCGTTGAGGACGTAGCCGGCGCCTTTCTTTTCGGCCTTGAGATCGATGCCGCCCGCATCAAAACGACCGGAAGCCTCAGCGATGGCGACCGTGCCGAGGGTCTCGCCCTTGGCCATGCCCGTCAGCAGCCGCTTCTTTTGCGCCTCGGAGGCCCCTTCGATCAGAAGCGGCGCGGCGAGCAGCGCAGTGCTGAAAAACGGTCCGGGAAGCAGCGACCTGCCGGCCTCCTCGGCTATGACAGTCATATCGAGAACAGTGCCGCCCTGTCCGCCGTACTCTTCAGGAATAAGCAGGCCCGGCCATCCGAGCTCGACGAGCTTCTTCCAGAAGCCGGTGTCGTGGGCGGTTTCATCGGCCATCATTTTGCGTACGAAGGTGGTCGGGCAATTGTCGGCCAGAAAGCGCTTGGCCGCGTCCCGCAGCATTTCTTGTTCTTCCGAGAATCCGAAATCCAACTTAGGTTCCTCCCGCTAAAGCTTCTCTTAGGCGGCCGCGAATCAATTCGGTGCGAGATTCCGGAACTCGTCTCGGCGCGCCAAAGCAGGCGTCGCCGGATCGCACCTTGCAGCGATGTTCGTCGGACCGACGTTTTCACGTACCACTAAGAGTTTGCGAAGCGCAAGTATCAGCGCGTTGGGGGACGGGGTCTAATGAGAGCCGCGGCCGCCGAAGATCTTGAGCAGGTCGACCATCCGCTCGATGCCGTCGCGAAGGCTTTTGATCGCGATGTGTTCGTTTTTGCCATGCACCATGTGGGTCTTTTCCTGCGCCTCGCCGAACTCAAGCGGGATGAAGCCGTAAGCTATCAGTCCCTTCTGGCGAAAATAGTGAGAGTCAGTAAACCCGTTGAGCATCGTTGGAACAACGGGGGCCTTGTCACGGGTCTTGGCGAGAGCCTGAATCGCGGCCATCAAGCCAGATTTGTCCGGTGATGAGATCGAGGGGAAGCTCAGCAACTCGTCAATCTTGATCGTGTTGTCAGCAATCACATCGCGCAGTGACTTCAGGACCACATTGGGATCTTCGCCGGGGAGGAGACGGCAATCGACTTCGGCGAAGACGCTGGCGGGAATCATGTTGATCTTAAGACTCCCGGAAAGAACCGTCGGGGCGATCGTGTTGCGTACCGCGGCTCTCTGCGAAGGATCGGCGAGAAACTCCGTGGCGAAGGCGGGGTCCTTAAGCGCTTTGGCTAGGTCTACAAACGCGCTGGGTTTGCGTCCGAGCTGAGCCATGATGCGGAAATGATTCTGGACCGCGGAGACGACCTTGACCGGGGGAACGTAGTCAATCAGACGGTTTAGAGCGACGATTAGATGCGTGACGGCGGTTTGATCGGGAGGGCTGGAAGGACGGCCGCTGACTCCGGTCGCGGTGAGGCGGAGCCACAGGGGAGCTTTCTCGGCGGTCGAGACCTCGTAGTAGGCGAGGCCCTCCTTGTCGATTCGAATTCCGCCGCCCTCGTTTAGGACATAACCCGCGTCGGCGATCAGATCGGATTGATGCTCGACGACCCATCCCGCGCCCTGCCGGCCGCCTTCTTCCTCGTCGGCGGTAGCCAAAAAGAGCACGTCACGGTTGAGCGTGATTCCGGCGCGCTTGAGCGCCAGCATAGCCATCAGCTCGACGGTTCCCGGGCCCTTGTCATCCAGCGAACCGCGGCCCCATAGTTCGCCGTCCTTTACCAGGCCGGAAAAGGGCGGCTGCTGCCACTCATCAGACGGGTCGACGGGGACTACGTCCATGTGGCTCAGCAAGATCAGAGTCTTGTTGTGCTGGTTGACGCCCCGCAAGCGGGCAGCGACGATGCCACGGCCCGGCTGGGGTTCGAACACCGCCGCCGGGATACCGTCGGCGAGAAACTTCTCCTTTAGGAATTGGGCGGCGGTGAGCTCGTTGCCGGGCGGATTAGTAGTGTTGATCTGGATGTATTTTGACAAAAGCCCGGTCGCTTCGCGGGTAATCGCGTCCCAGTCTATTGGCCTGGGGCCGGCTGCGCTTGCCTGGTTTGGAATAACACCAAAGCTGGCGGCCGCGGCGATCGGCAATACCCATCGGGGGAAGCGGGCGCGCAAGGCGGCGAGGAGCGAGCTAACAAAACGCAGGATAAGTCTATCTCTCGCCAAAGTTGACTATGTCGACGATAGTTTGAAGGAACGCGGCCGCCGGAGCGCCGTCGACGACCCGATGGTCGAAGGTAAGGCTCAGCGTGATCATCGATCGGCGCGTGATCTCACCGCCATAAAGGGCTGGTTTTTCGATGATTCGGCCGACCCCGAGAATCGCAGTTTCGCCGGGATTGAGGATCGGCGTGAAGGCATCAATCGCGTAGCCCCCGAGATTGCTTATCGTGAAGGTGCCGCCCGAGACGTCCTCCACTTTGAGCTGACCGGCGTGTGCCTTGGCGCCCAGGGCCGAAGACTCGGCGGCAATCTCGCGCAGGCTCTTTTTAGATGCCTGGCGGATTACCGGAACTATCAGACCATCGTCGAGCGCGACTGCGACGCCCACGTTGACGTCGGTAAGCAACTCAATTCCCTCGGCCCCCAGTCGGGAATTGATTCGAGGATGGCGCAGCAGGGCGCGTGCAGCAGCGTGAATTATCAAATCCGTATAAGTCAGATCGAAGTCGCGCTTCAAGCGGGAGCGCAGTTCGACTGCGGCGGTCACGTCGGCCTCGGTTGAAATCGTCAGTTGGGCGGACTGATGCAGGCTTTGTAGCATCCGATCCGCAATGGTCTTGCGCATCCCACGCAGGGGAATGGTGCGAGCGGCGCGGTCCGCTGTCCCAGCGCTTGGCGAGCGTGCGCGCGCCATTTCGGACTCCGCGCCCGAAGGCGCCGGCCCACTACTTGCCGCCGACCCCGAGCGCGGCGCGCGCTCAACGTCCTCACGCGTGATTCGGCCGCCGGGGCCGGTTCCAATGAGGCCATCAAGATCGACCCCAAGTTCGCCCGCTAGCTTGCGAGCAATCGGACTGACCGCGCGGCGCCCCGCGCTCGGAGGCGGGGAGGCGCTCGTTTCGGGCGCATCCGGCTCCAGCCGCAAATCCGGCGGTGCGCCGCTCTTCGAGATGCTGGTGGCGCGGTATTTGGCGACGAGCGCGCCGGCATCCTCCCCCGGCTCGGCGATCACCGCCACCACGCGCCCGCATTCGACGGTATCGTCGGGGCCGAAGAGGGTCACGGCCAAGGTGCCGGAGGCGGGCGCTTCGACCTCATAGAGCACTTTTTCGGTTTCGACTTCATAGAGAGGCTCGCCCGCCCGGATCGACGCACCGGCCTGTTTGAAGAAGCGTTGAATCGTTCCCTCGTGCATCGTCAGCCCGAACTTGGGCATCAGGACTTCAACCGCCATTGAGGTTCAAGGCGCCAGCGCCAGATCGCTAGGCGCAGACTTCGCGGATTGCGGCCTCGATACGGGCGGCGTCGGGAATCGCGGCCTTCTCGAGCGGGGGGCTAAACGGAATAGGCACGTCCAGGGCGGTGACGCGCTTTATGGGCGCATCGAGGAAGTCAAAGCCCTTCTCGGCGATGATCGCAGATATGTCGGCGGCAGCCCCTCCGCGCATATGACCTTCGTCCACGATGATCGCTCGGTTGGTCTTTTGAACCGAACTAAGAACCGTCTCTGCGTCCAAGGGAATCAGCGTTCGGGGATCGATGACCTCGACGCTGATGCCCTCCTTGGCGAGCTTCTCGGCGACTTTGAGAGTTTGCGAGACCATCGCGCCGATCGCGACGACGGTTGCGTCCTTACCGGAGCGCTTAATCGCCGCCCGCCCGAACGGCACGAGAAAGTCGCCGTCGGGGACTTCTTCCTTGAGACGGCCGAGGCCGCCGTGTTCGAAGACGATTACCGGGCTGTCGTCACGGATTGCGGTCTTAAGCAACCCCTTCATGTCCGCGGGACCGGAGGGCACGACCAGCTTAAGACCCGGCACGCTTAAGAACTGCGCGTAGACGGTTTCGGAATGCTGCGCCGCGGCGCCGCCCATCGCGCCGTACACCGCGCGAAAGGTAATCGGCAGGCGGGCTTGACCGCCGGACATGTATCGAAGCTTGGCCGCCTGGTTGCAGACTTGATCGAATGCGCAGTAGAAAAAGCTGGCGAACTCGACTTCACAGATCGGACGCGTACCCGCCATTGCCGCTCCCACCGCCGCGCCCACGAAACCTGCTTCCGAGATTGGCGTGTTTCGAACGCGGGTCGGACCGAACTTGTCGATCAGGCCCTTGGTTGCGCCGAATGCGCCAAGCACCACGTCTTCGCCCATTAGGAAGGTGAGCGGGTCGCGTTCCATTTCTTCGCTCAGCGCTTGATTGATGGCTTGAATGAAATTGATTTGCGGCATCGGGATAGTCCTCAGGCAAAAACATCGTCCGTGACTTCAGCCGGATCGGGCAGCGCGCTCGAGCGCGCGAAGGCCACCCCCTCTTCGACTTCCTTGTGGGCCTCGGCGACGATCCGTTCGAGCTCGGCGCCGGAGATCTTGCCGCCGCTTTCCGCCGCGAATTTCTCAAATCGCAGGATCGGACACTTCTTCTTCCATTCCTCGATCTCGGATTCGGCTCGATAGGCGCCCGCGCCAAGGAAGGCTTGTTCGCCAACCACATGCCCTTCCCAGCGATAGGTCTTGCATTCTAGCAGCGTCGGACCCTCGCCCGCGCGAGCGCGGGCGGCCGCTTCGCTAGCGTATTGGTAGACCTCGAGTACGTCATTGCCGTCCACGATATGGCCCGGGATGCCGTGAGCCTGAGCACGAACAGCAATGTCCTTTACCGAAGTCACCGTCCGCATCGGCGTGAACTCGCCGAAGCCGTTGTTTTCGCAAACGAAGACAACTGGCAGTTTCCATACCGCGGCGAGGTTAAGCGACTCGTGAAAAGTTCCTTCGTTCGAGGCGCCGTCGCCAAAAAAACAGGCAGTTACGTCGTTGAGGCCGGCGATGACGGAGGCGAGCGCGGAGCCGGTCGCAATCGGCAGCCCGGCGCCGACGATGCCGTTGGCGCCGAGGATGCCGAGCGAGAAGTCGACGATATGCATGGAGCCGCCCTTGCCCTTACAGTAGCCCGAGCGCTTGCCGAAGATCTCGGCGAACATCAGATCGATGCGGCCGCCCTTGGCGATGAGATGGCCGTGTCCGCGATGGGTCGAGGTGATTCGATCGGTTTTGCGCAACGCTACGCAGACCCCGGTTGCGCTGGCTTCTTCGCCAATCGAAACGTGAACGAAGCCCGGGATTTCATTGGCCACCGCGAGGTCACGTATCCGGGTTTCAAATTGGCGGATCCGTTGCATCGAGCGATACATTTCGAGCAGGACTTCTTTGCCGATATCCATTTCTGAACTCTCCCGTGCTGCAAAGCCCACAACCGGTGACGATGTTTTTGCGGACGATATTACCGATCCAGCGCTAGCGTCAAACCCAAGCCGAATCGCCCACTTCGAGGCGAGATTGAGAGTCTGCTAACCTAGCTGCGGTTAGCAGAGCTTAGTATGCCGGTGAGCGAAAAGAACTTGACGGGCAAAACAGATCGTAGCCCTCTTACCGGCCGGGAAGTTGCCCGCACGCTCGCCGTGCTGCGCAGCGAGGCTCCCAATTGGAACGCGCCGGTGCTGACCCTGATGGCGACTCAGGAGCGCGA
>DASXNP010000018.1:0-5180 GCA_036494985.1 Binataceae bacterium (SeqCode) | reverse complement strand
CGGTATCACCCGCACTCCTATCGGAGTTAGCTTCGGATAAGGCGAAGGGTCCGTTTCGAGGGTCTATTTCATTGATTGAGCGCGCCGTACATGACCCGCATCGCGTATCCTTATTCAAGCCGCGGCTGAATAACCATTTGGAAAGACCAACCCCTTTTGGATATTGCACCGTTTAGAGCGGCTTTCGAGTCGGGGCGGCGCGACATCTTCGCCTAACCCCAAGCCAACCGTAGATGACTGAGCGTGACAGAGCGGAGGCCGGATTCTGACTACGAGCGAAGCAAGCCTTGTCGTTCTCGCAGAGGCGAGATTCGTAGCGGTCTAGAGCTTTCCTGGAGACCGAGTGGAGTTAAGGAGCCAATCGAAGTAAAGTGGTGCGCCCTGCCCTATCGGGATCGCAATCAACTCAGGCACATCGTAGGAGTGAAGGTCGCGCAGGCGCGCCTCGATCGCGCTCAGGAGCTCGGCACGGGTCTTGATCAGCATCAGGCACTCGGGGGCGGATTCTACCGCGCCTTGCCATCGGTAAATCGAGTGGATCGAATCGACGATATTGACGCAGGCCGCGAGTTGCTCGGAGACAAGCGCATTAGCGATCTTTCGAGCTTCGTCGGCAGAGCCAGCGGTCGAGAGGGCGAGGACGAATTCGGACATGAAACCTAATCCCCCATGCCCCTTCCCCTTAAGGAGAAGGGAGACCAAAAGCATCGTTTCAAGTCGAGCCTTCGATTTCGCTCAGCGTCACTCATTCGCGGCCTCGCGGAGCAGGCGTTTGCGCAGTTCCTTGGAGGTGCATCGATATTTGAAGGCCTTGCGCCCGTTGACGAAGAGCACCGGCACTTCGAGGCCGAACCGCGATTCGAGATCGGGCTGATTGTCGATGAGGACGCGCGCTAGATGCGCATCGAAGCGCGAGAGCTCGGCATTGATCACGGATTCCATCTCGGAGCAGAGCTCGCAGTCAGAGCGGGTGTACAAGGTAAGTTCGAGCACTTCGTCATTAGTGGACCGACGGCGGGCCTTTGGCAAGTGATGCGAGTTCGGCAACGGGGGGCGAATTCCCGGTGCGATTGAATGCTTGGTAAATCCGAATCGTGAAGCGCGACACTTGATTTCGTCAGGGGGCTGGCTCTTCGGCCGCCAGAGCACACCGCGCAACCTGCGGTGGTAATGCTCCTATGGCGGCTCGGGGAGCGCTCCGACGATATTTGCGCAAACCGACTCGCAGTTCGGATTTCAATGGGGCTTGCGGGTGGCACGCATTTGCCGAGGTCGCGCGCGCGAATTTTGTTGCGCCGGGATCTGGAATCGTCCGCGGGGAAGCCGCGATCCATGCCAGTACCCACCAAGGGCGCACGTCGGGGTCGAAGCTCGATTCTGCAAGCGCGGCCCGGATGCTGACTCGCAGTAGCTGTTCTGCGATGAAGTGCTGCTTGGAATCGTGCCCCGGGTGGAGGTTAGGCAATGGGCGGCAGCCTACCAGAGGCCCAGCGTAGTTCGACGCGCGGCAGATAGAGCCGGGCAAGCGAGCGCGCAACGTCGGGACGGGACTAAAGAAGCTCGGGTGGGCATAGCTGCTCGCGCAGGCTCGAGAGCCTTTAAGCTACACGGTGTTACCCGCGAACCCGGCCCGTCGAACTGACTTTCGCCAAATCAACCAATAGTTCTCCAGCCGACCGGGTCGGAGGGCGCCTACTGGAGGTCGTCTCTCCAACCGCTCCGATCAGAACTAGAGCCGGTTGCGCGGTGTTGACCTCTGCTACGATAGCAAGCGCTCGAGTTCGGGATCACGAAGCGGATTTATCGCGGCCGCAAGAAACTAAAGTGTTACTTGATGGTATCGGGGCGGAAGATGTTGATGGGGAGGCCCAGGGTTCTCTTGAGGATTTCGCTGACCGATCTGATTGGAGAGGGAACGATGGTGGGATTGGCGACCGGGCCGTAAACCCGAAAGTAGGCGCCGAATAATCCCGTCTCGGGTGGGGCAAGGAGTTTGCCGATAATGGGGATGAAGCCGATAACCTTGTCCATCGTGGAGAACGGGTACATTCCGACATGGATGTCGAGGGTTTTTCTCCCGACGTTGACGCTGCCGTTTGACGTGATACCCATCGCGGGACCATTGAGAACTATGTCGCCCGTGTAAAAGTCGCCCTCGCTACCGGCGAAGGAGCCGACCAGCGTTCTGTACGGCACGCCTGCGACACGCGGGTCGGGAATGTTGGCGGTGAGCCAGGTGGTGAGATCGATCGTCGCCAGCATCCGGGAGAGGAGCCTCAGGCGCTTAACCACGCCGTCGTGGAGGACGAAACTACCGTTGCCCGAGAGCGTGGCAAAAAAGTCAGTGTTGGTGTTGGCCCAGAGATCGGCGTTGGCCTGTAGCAGGCCGGTAACGATCGGTGGATCCGGCGACGACGCGAGCATAAGGAGCGGACCGAGCTTCGCTTCCTCGATGTGGCCCTGCATGTGAATCCAATCGTCCTTGGCGCGGCCACTCAGCTCAACTATGGCGTGACCATCGAAGGTGTCGAGCTCCATGTTGTAAACGTGCCAGGTGTCGGCATCGCGAAAGAAATCGGTCTTCAGATTGGTCATTGGCAACTTGTCGAGATTTGCACCGCGCGCTTCGACATGGCCGAATGCCGTCGTGCGCCCGAAAAAATCAACTTTGGTCTTCGGCGACCATGGCAACCGAATGAACCGGAGGGCCTCGAGGTCGAGATATTCCGCGACCGCGAAGATCTCGACGGCCGGCTTGTGATAGTCGGCGACCTTGAGCTTGAGGTCGAGCTTGCGGCCTTCGAAACGCGAGCCGATCAGGTCGAGCTCCGCGCCGGCGCCGTCGAGCGAAAGCGCCGCGTTGGGGTTCTCGATTGGATTGCGGACAAAACCCAGCTGAACGCGGCTCGGGGAAATCTTAAGATCACCTTTGACCGAAGTCTGGTCCAGACGCGCGCTGTCGTAGGTAATCTGAAGCGGACCGGAGACTGGGCCGAAGAGACTGATACTGCTGGAAGTAAACAGCACGGGTAGCCATCGCTCGGCCAGCAGCGCCATCAACTCAACCCGGAAGTCGTTGGTGCGTACGCCATCGTTGGTGAAGATGACGCCGCCGGTGAGCTTAACCGCACCGCTTGTAGAGACCAGACTGACCGACTCGATCGAAGCGCGGCCAGGGGTGATTGCGATCGCGCCACCGACCACATTTAGATC
Source organism: Binataceae bacterium (SeqCode) (assembly GCA_036494985.1). Classification (GTDB taxonomy): domain Bacteria; phylum Desulfobacterota; class Binatia; order Binatales; family Binataceae; genus DASXNP01. Next base: position 1,967 of record DASXNP010000018.1, on the reverse strand, counting down.
GTCGGGTATCGATTTGATGCGCGCCTGGACATCGCGGGGAGAGAGGCTAATCGAGTAGCTGGCTGGCCGCGCGAACGCCCGGGAAGTCAGCTCACCGCGCGCGTTGACTCGGAAGCGGAGGGATCCGGAGATCTTCTGAACGGCAGCTAGAGTGGTTTTAAGATTGCCCGCCAAGCGAGGACTAAAAACGGGCCAGAGCTCACTAAGTACGGCATCACCTTCGGCTTTAGTGTCGTAAGGTAATTTTTTGGGAACTCCAGATAGATCGGCGGTGAGACCGACGTTGCTCAGATTAGAAAGGCCCGCGCGGGCAGATCCTTGCGTGAGAGTTAGACGCTGCTTGGCGATACTGAGTTGCGCGTTGAGCTGCGAGATCGCCGGAATTCCAGCGAGGCCGGGGCCCTTCAGCGCGACGCTATCCAGGCGGACCAAGGCAGAGAGATTTTTGCGGATCGTATTGACCGGATCGCTTTTGAGATCGTTGAAGGCGCACTCCAGGGCCAGCGTTTCGACCTGGACGCGCCCGGCCGACATCCGGACTTCGGTGGCCCATCGAGGGAGATCGACCAGGCTGTCGAGCAGGGAGGCGGTTTTGGCCGCATCGAGGGTGAGTCCCGTCAGGCTTCCGCGGATCACAGACGGAACCGACCCGTAATCCAGAAACCCGCTGACACTGAGCACGGGCACATCGGCCCGTGAGATGGCGAAAGTGGAGAGCGTCGCACGCTCGGGTAAAACCGCAAGAGTCAGATTCAACTTGTATGCACCGAGCGGAACCGACTGCGGGCGGTTATGCCTTTTGAGAACGATGGAATGCAAGTCTGCCTCGGACGATAGATTGACGAAGTTGGAGCCTGAGCGATCGACGATGAAATCGATCGTGCCCTGCGGGCGCATGAAGAGTTCGAGATTAGCAGCCGGCGAGACCGCGTTCAGCGAGCCGTTCCAGAACCAGAATCTTCCGGCGCCGAGCTTGGTGCTAAGCTCGCTTTCGGTGGTGATGTCGCCCGCGAGATCGAGATCCTTGAAGGGCGGCGCTTCCCATACGCACTTGAAGCGCAGGTTCCACCTCGCCGGGCCGAAGTGGTGATGGGTGGCGAACACATCGAGGTTGCGCATCACCGGACGACCGCCCATATCGGTAAGCAGGGCATCGGTGATGCGAATCTTGCGTGTGAAACTCGCAAAACGAGTCAGCGTGTGGTCCAGGGCCTCGACCACATCGCGTCTCACCGGAAGGATCGGAGGATAGGTTTGGCCGATGAGGTTCAGCGGATAGGCGATTCGCGCCTGAGCGATGGAGAGCTCGTAGAGCGGCAGAGGATTACCAGAGATGAGCGAGTGGAAGCTAAAGGCGATTCGCATCCGGCCGGCAGCAAATCTTTCGCCCCGTTTCGACACAAAGCTGGGATGGTCGAGGACCAGGTTTAGGTGACTGCCCAGGCGCACGCTTGCGTGAGCGACTTGAAGGTCGAGGTGAGTCGCGGAGCGGATGCGATCGAGCATCATGGCGGCGAGGCGATCGCTGTTGAGATAAACCCAGCCCGCAAGGCCCAGTCCGGCGACCGCAACGATCAAAACTGCGCCGAGCAAGATCTTGCGGATGAGACGCAGCATCAGCGCCCCGAAGTCAGCCGGGTTCGAGTTAGGTGAGGGTCGAGCTTACTCGAGGACCGGTGCGCAGTCGGGTTCGCTGCGACCGACGCGATGTTTGCCGCGCAACGCGGTCTTGAGAACGCGATTGCGCATGCGTACGGACTTGGGCGTGACTTCCACCAACTCCTCTTCATCGATCCACTCAAGCGCCAGGTCTAGCGACATAGCCCTATTCGGAGTCAACCTGATCGCTTCATCGTGGCCGGCAGCGCGGATGTTAGTCAACTTCTTTTCGCGGCATACGTTTACCGGAAGATTGATTTCGCGCGAATACTCGCCGACGATCATCCCCTCGTAAACCGCTTGACCGG
>DASXNP010000017.1:0-3467 GCA_036494985.1 Binataceae bacterium (SeqCode) | reverse complement strand
CCAACCATCTGGATGCAGAGTCGGTCGCCTGGCTCGAGCATTATCTCCACGACTATCCGGGCACCGTGGTCGCGGTCACTCATGATCGCTACTTTCTCGACAACGTCGCCGGATGGATTCTCGAGCTCGATCGCGGCTCGGGCATTCCATGGGAAGGCAACTACTCGTCCTGGCTCGAGCAGAAGCGCAGCCGGCTCGCGGTCGAAGAGAAGCAGGAAACCGCCCGCCAGCGAACCCTGGCCCGCGAACTCGAATGGGTGCGGATGGCGCCGCGCGCCCGGCAGGCGAAGAGTAAGGCCCGCGTGGCAGCCTATGAGCAGCTGCTGGCGGACGGCCGCAAGCGCTCGGTTGAAACCGCCGAGATCGTAATTCCGGCCGGCAAGCGACTCGGCGACGTCGTGGTTGAAGCCAAGAACTTAAGCAAAAGCTACGGCGACCGTGTTCTGATCGACGATCTAACCTTTTCGCTGCCGCCGGGCGGCATCGTCGGCGTCATCGGCGCGAATGGGGCGGGGAAAACCACGCTCTTCAAGATGATTGCGGGGCTGGAGAAACCCGATAGCGGCAGCATCCGGCTGGGCGAGACGGTCGAACTCGCCTATGTCGATCAATCGCGCGACGCCCTCGAAGCGAAAAAATCCGTGTGGGAGGAGATCAGCGGCGGCGCGGATCGCTTGGCGATCGGTTCGCGCGAGGTGCCGTCGCGGGCTTACGTTTCATGGTTCAACTTCAAAGGAAGCGATCAGCAAAAGCGGGTAGGCGACCTCTCGGGCGGTGAACGAAATCGCGTCCATCTCGCCAAGCTGCTCAAGCGCGGTGGAAACTTGCTCCTGCTCGACGAACCGACCAACGATCTTGACGTCGACACACTGCGCGCGCTGGAAGATGCGCTACTCGACTTCGCCGGCTGCGCAGTCGTGATCACCCACGATCGTTGGTTTCTCGATCGGATCGCCACCCATATACTGGCCTTCGAGGGCGACAGCAACGTGGTGTGGTTTGAAGGCAATTATCAGGACTACGAAGCCGATCGTAAGCGACGGCTGGGCGCCGAGGCCGAGCAACCCCATCGGATTCGCTTCAAGAAACTCCATCACTAAGCCGCGATGGCGAAACTGCGCATCATCTTCGAGAGCGGCGAGCCGGAGCGCACGGTCGAATTCGACCCGTCAAGAGCCCCTTTCGGCCACGACGGCCGGCCCGCATCGATACTGGACATCATGCAGGGTCATCACATTCATCTCGAGCACGCGTGCGGCGGCAATTGTGCCTGCACCACATGCCACGTAGTCGTGAAGCAAGGGTTTGGCGAGCTTACCGAAGCGACCGAGCAGGAAGAGGATCTTCTCGACAAAGCGCCTGGGCTTACGCCGACTTCGCGGCTTGGATGCCAGGCCGTGGTTGAAGACCCGAACGCTGAAATCACCGTGCTGGTACCGAGGTTTACCATCAATCAGATCAGCGAGCATCGCGGATAAATGACGGTCCAGCCGCCAACGCCAAGACCGACCATCGCCCGCGCAGCCTATCGGGGGCGGCTGATACGCACCGTAAACCACACGGCTGATACGCGCTCGCTGTTTTTCCAACCCGAAGATGCCCGGCTCGATTTTGTCCCAGGCCAGTTCATTTCGGTCTCTGTTCCGACCCCGTCCGGCACTCGCCTAAAGCCTTACACTCTCGCATCCATTCCCGAATCCGGTCCGCCTTTTGAAATTCTGTTCAATTTGGTCCCCGATGGAATCGCGTCCAACTACCTCTTTGGATTGAAAGCTGGTGACTATATCGATTTCACCGGACCCTATGGGACTTTTACCTTGCAAGCCGCGCCCGACCGCGAGAGCATCTTCGTGGCGGAAACCACCGCAATCGCGCCGATTCGGCCGATGATACATCGCGTATTGCAGACCCCGGCCCATAAGCCGATTCGGCTGATCTACGCCGCGCCCTCGATCGAACAGGTCATCTACCACGGCGAGTTCGAACGCACTGCGGGCGCGGATTTTAGTTTCAGCTACGAGACTGTGATCGTCCCACTCGACCCCGCTCGCATGCGCAATCCCGCGACCATTTGCGATTTGATCAAAGCGCGCTACGTCTCCGACCGGCACTGGGAAAGGCGATTTTTCATCTGTGGTATCGGTAAGGCAGTGCTCGAGCTGCGTGACCTGCTGCGCGGCGCGGGATACGAACGCCGCGCAGTGCAATACGAGCAATGGTGATTTGAATTTAACCGGCGTGCTCACCGGTAGGTTGCATCGATCGCGCCGGATATCGTAACGATCGGGGACACCGAACCGCCGCGATATCGAAAGGAATCTGACCTAGGAGAATTGCGATGGAAACCACGATTGATGCGCCAAATCGCTGGAGACTTGCGACGCCGGGACATGACAACTGGAAGCGTACGGCGCGGCCGCAAGATCCAAACCGGTACCTGATGATCTCGGCGGACTGCCACGCCAACGAGCCTCCGGGTCTGTGGGCGCAACGCCTCGACAAGCGATTTCGCGACCGATTGCCACGAATCGAGGTTGATGAGAACGGGGTCAAATGGTCGATCTCGGAGGGGTACAGTCGGTCGCGTCTGCTGTTGGACAGCAAGCTGGAAGGTGAGGACGCCGTGCGAGGCAAGGCCGGGGCGGATCCGCTCGAACGGCTTCGCGATCATGCGCGCGACGGCGTCGATGCGGAGATCATCTTTCCGAACAAGGGCTTGGCGATGTGGGCGACTCCTGACCCGACATTCGCTGCTGCGCAATGCAAGGTCTACAACGATTGGGCGTGGGAGACTTTCGGCAAATACAACGACCGGATGTCGCCGATGGCATGCCTGGCGACCGGCGACGTCGAGGGGTGCGTCATCGAGGCTCAGCGGGTCGCGAAGCTGGGATTTCGCGGACTGACTTTGCCGTGCAAACCGATCTTCGGGCCGCACAATCCCAAGGATCCGAACTACAATCTGCCGGTTTTCGAGCCGTTGTGGGCGGCTATTGAGGACGCGAACATCGCGATTACCTTTCACGTCTCGACCGGACGGGATCCGCGTGCCGCGCGCAAGGACGGCGGTGCGGTGATCAACTATGTGTCGCATTCGCTGGTACCGACCATCGAACCGATCGCAAACCTCTGCGCTTCGGGCGTGATCGAGCGCCATCCGAGCATCCGGTTCGGGGCAATCGAGTCGGGGATCGGATGGGTGGCGTGGGCGTTGGAAGCGATGGACGAAGCCTACCGTAAACATCACATGTGGGCCTTCCCCAAGCTCAAGGCGCTGCCGAGCGAATACTTCCACAGCAACGGCTACGCCTCATTTCAAGAGGATCCGGCGGGGCTGGACCTGGCTGAAAAGTACCGGTTGACCGACAATTTCCTTTGGGCCAACGACTATCCGCATCACGAAGGGTCGTGGCCGCATTCGGCCGAGGCCATCGAACGCCAAATGAGCAACTTGAAAGACGACACCC
>DASXNP010000016.1:0-1815 GCA_036494985.1 Binataceae bacterium (SeqCode) | reverse complement strand
CTGCTTCGCCGATCAGTGCGCTACCGTGGGCGCGGACCGACGGCGGCTCGAAATCGGTGTTACTTTGGTCAAGTCCGTCGCGGAACTTACAATGACTGGCGCTTTGACTCACGACCGGGGTAAGGGGATTAGCTGCTCCGCCGCTCCCCGAGCCCCGGTCGAAAGAGTAGAGTCGTGATGGTCAGTGTTTGGCAGCGATAGCTCCAGCCAGTTTCACTCCAATTGGGCTCCCCAAGCCCGTGGTCGGATCCCATCCCGGGCCCGCCGAAAAGGCGCCGTTGTTGCCGCTGGTGATATCGGTTAGTGCAGACGAGTTGGCATACAGGGCCTCGTTTATATAGCCGAGGGGACTACCTTTGATCTGATTGAGACGCGCGATGAGGGCAGCCCACAGAGGAGCAACAGCGCTGGTGCCGCCGATTACCATGTCGCTTCCATCGACCCGCACTTGGTAGCCAGTCTCGGGATCGGCATTGCCGGCGACGTCAGGGACTCCGCGCCCTCCGCCTGCGGCAGGCGGGGGTGGAACATTCGAATCAGATTGCCAGCTAGGCAGTGCAAACGTCGCGCTGATGCCGCCGCCAGTGGCGCCGCCGTTGGGCAAATCGTTCCAAACCACCTCGCTCTCAATCGATGAGCCGGAAGCTACGACCCGAGTGCCCCCACAGCCGAGAGCGTAGATGCTAGAAGCCGGGAAATCGACGTGATTTGCACCATCGTTGACACCGTCGGTCGAACCATTGTCGCCCGACGCAACGCACACCGACACGCCCAGCGTGGCTGCTGCCTGGAAGGCTTGGTCAAACGCCTGCATCGATTGCGCAGTCCAACTCGACTCCGGGCCGCCCCAGCTAATCGAGACCACCGAGGGATTGTTGGTCTTGTCATGAATCGCGGTAGTGATTGCATCTAGGAAGCCTTGATCGGTGTTCGGTGCGAAGTACACCGCGAGATGCGCGGCGGGAGCAATCGCGCCGCATACTTCGATATCGAGCATGACCTCGCCGTCGGGACCGTTCGCGTCACCCGTCGGATGGTTTGCGCCGTGATCGATCGAGACGGCTGTGATCTTCGGCGCAGGTGACACTCCGATCTCCGTAAAATAAGCGCTCAGATCTTTCGGCCGGTAGCCGCCGCCCAACTCGATGATCGCGATGCATTGCCCCGAACCGCTGGCGCTAGGAAATTGGTATAGCTCGGCCAACTGGGTCGGCGTAAAGGAACTTCCCGAGGCGTGCCACTGCACGTTGCTGGAGTTCTTGAATCGAAGATGAGGCTTCGCCTGCGGCCGATTGTCGAGACCAAAGACGCCCGTGACTACGTCCTTCAGCTCGTTCGGTACTTGAACTGCCCCAACGCGCCCCCGATAGGTACCGGCGGGGTGTTCGTAAACCTCAAGCTTGACGCCGAATGCGCGGTTGAAATTCTCGACCGTCCCGGACAGAACCATGCTGCGACGGGCCGCGCTTCGCTCCACCGTGGACAGACCGTGCTCCGAGGCGAACTTCGAAATCTTATCGAAGTCGGCAGAGCTGGCACCGTGAGCTTTCTCATACTCGTCGCGTGTCATGGGTCGCGACATCCGCTTGCGCAAATGCTCTTGCAGCTTGTCGGGATTGCCCGCCCGAACCATCACCGTAACCTCCAGTCGCTCGCCCGGATCGGCGGGACCCAGTCTGCGCGACCCTGGAACGGGTTGTCGTTCACTTCCGTGAATCGAATGTCTGTTGCTGGCCATTGTCTACATCCTCCCTTGGGCGATGCCCACGTGCATCGAATACATATCATCGACCTCTTAATCGAACGCCTGATTGC
>DASXNP010000015.1:0-9353 GCA_036494985.1 Binataceae bacterium (SeqCode) | reverse complement strand
GTTGACACAGCTTCATCGAGTACCGGTTCAAACTCGGGTTTGATGTTGTACTTGTCGAAATCGAAATTGATGCCCCGCAGTACCAACTTCTCCCTGACCGGCGGAGGCGGGGGCGGCGGCGGCGGGGGCGGCACTTCGGCCACAACTGGTGGCGGGGGCGGCGGAATTATCGGGTCGCAGATATAGTGTCCTAGGACGGTGCCGACACCGGCGCCGACGGCGGCTCCAATCAGGCCGCCCGCGACCTTGGTGTCGCTGGTCGTGCTACTTCGCGGTCGAATCGCGATAACGAGACCCGAGGTCGCGCCGGCTGCGGCGCCCAGCAAGCCTCCCCCAATTGCGCATCCATCCCATTCGCGAGGCTGCTGCAGCCAGGCGCACCCCGCACAAGCTGTCACCAAATACGCAGCAAGCGTGCCTAGTAACACGGAATTACTGGAACTGGACCTCATCTTGATCCTCCCTCTCACGGCCTCCTCGTGGAGCGCCTGCCAAATTGGTGCGGAAAATATGCGGCCACCCCGACACCAAACGCCGAAACCCCTCCCCGGGCTTAAAAGCGTGCTAATGCAATAGCGGATACGCCGATCGTTTGCAATTAGTCATTCTACTTTTCGATAATCGGGTCTTCACACTCGCGCAAAATGCTCGTTACGAAATTGATGCGAGTTTCTTACTAAATTCATAGTTCCTAGTGCAACCCAAACGACCCATACCCTGAACTAGAAAACCGGCAAGGTTTGATTTCTCGAACCCTTCCTCATAAGTGCTCCTACAATCGCCCCGATCTCTTCGATAGCAAATGTGAAGCGAGGTAAAGCCATGAGCCTTGATCTTATTAACCAGGAGGTCGCGATACTCTCTGGACAATTACGCACGAAACAATTGTCTCCAGTAGAGCTGACCGAGGCTTATCTGAAGCGAATCGGAGAGCTCGATTCAAATCTGCATGCGTATATTACCGTTACCGGCGATTTGGCTCGGGAGCAGGCCCGGGTTGCCGAATCCGAAATAGTCCGCGGAGCTTATCGCAGTCCCTTCCATGGAATACCGATCGCCTTGAAGGATCTCTGTTACACGAAGGGAGTTCGCACGACCGGAGGGTCTAAAATACTTGCCGATTTCGTTCCGGTTCACGATTCGACGGTATGGGCGCGACTGCGCGAGGCGGGTGCCATCCTGCTCGGCAAGCTTAATCTCCATGAATTCGCCTATGGCGTGACTTCCAGCAACCCCCATTGGGGCGCAGTGCGAAACCCGTATGACACCACGCGCATCCCGGGCGGCTCCAGCGGCGGGTCGTCGGCCGCGATCGTGGCCGGGATGGCTGCCGCGACTATCGGCTCGGATACGGGCGGTTCAATCCGAATACCAGCAGCGCTGTGCGGATGCGTGGGGCTCAAGGCAACCTGGAGCCTGGTCAGCCGCTATGGCGTGATTCCGCTCTCCGCAACCCTCGATCACGTCGGCCCGATTGCGCGTTCGGTTCGCGATGCGGCTTGGATGCTTAAGGTCATCGCCGGACATGACTCCAACGACGCCACCTCCAGCCGCGAGCCGGTTCCCGACTACGCAGCCGCGCTCGATGGCGACATCAAAGGCGTCCGCATCGGTTTGATCCGTGAACTGAGTAGCCTTCTAAGCGGCGAGGCGGCCGACTCCTTCAACGCCGCCTTAAAGCTGCTCGAATCGCTCGGCGCGATGGTCGAAGAGGTTTCGATTCCCGGGATCGCAACCTCGCTGCTGGTCACCTCGATCATCACCTGGGCCGACGCGCTCGAATATCACCAGGAGTGGATGCGCTCGCGCGCCGCCGACTACGGCGAAGACGTGCGGCGCCTGCTCGAATCAGGCATGAGTGTGACCGCCACGGCGTACATTCGCGCGCAAAAGGCCCGCGCCCGCATCCTAAGCCAGGCTCTGGATGCGCTTACGAATCATGACGTTTTGCTGGGGCCAAGCAGTTCGACGACTGCCCCCAAGATCGGCACCAGCGGTATCGGACGGGTTGCGGAATTGGAGGGATCAGTCGACCTGGTGGATTCGATACTGCGTTTCACCACCCCATTCAATGCAACCGGGCAGCCCGCGCTCGCACTGCCGACCGGGCTTAGCCCCGGTGGGCTGCCACTCTCGATGCAGATCGTCGGGCGTCCCTTTGATGAGCTCTCGGTAATCCGTGTTGCAGGCGCCTATGAATCGGCGCGCGGACCGCTCCCGTCCCCGAAGCTCTAAGAAGGGCTCAGGCCGGACAAACCGCCCAAAGTCAAATGCGCACCACTGTCCCTCGGTTGGCGCGCATCACGATGTTGCCAAGGGGGTGCTTAGTCAGTATTCAAGACGGTTCCAATCTATCGTGACATCTTCGCACCGCGCGGCTTCACCCGAACCGCCTTTGCGATACCGCGCGCGGCCGGCCGGCCACTGACAGAGTCTTGCTCTACGGCGCGATCGAAAAGCGAGCGCGAGGCCAGCCCCCCGTGACCACCCTCGCGCTCAATTGATAAGGCACCCCTAAGATGTCAACTAGTGTTGGCGCATGAGTTTGAATTCGTTTCTCCGAAGTAGTCTGCGATTCCGAACTGAGCGTGTATTTTGCGGCCACGCCGACCAGGCGCGAAACGGGTCTTGGGTCAATTGCGAGCGGTCGCGAGGTTCCGCCGACAGATATTAAACCGGCGCTCGACGCCGGCTAGGGCAAGCGAATGGGCGGATACCCTGCTGATGGCCACAATTCTCAGAGTTCATCACGACGCCGGATTCTAAACGCACATCCTGCCGCGGCTTCTACATCAGCGCCGGCCGGGCTCTGTTGAAGTCGCATCGTCGCGGCGGTGTTAGGTCGAGCAAGCCCTAGCCGCTTTAGGCTGCGGCCCTGGCCCTTTGCCAGCAGGACGAATCGACCCGAAAAAGCTTGCATCCACAAGGTCCAGCTGTGTCCGCGGGCACTGGACGCCGCGGCAGCCACCTGAAATGAGCGGCAACCAAGCGGGTGCTGGTGATGTTTACCGCGCCGACGGCGGTGAAGGTTCGCGACAATATTTGCCCAGTCGGTTCAGACTCCGTGCAGAGCGCCCGGCAGCTGAAGCTAAGCCGGCGCGCCCTTTGCGCCGATCTGGCCGCGCGATCTCAGGCCTAGGGCAGCAAATTCTTAAGCGGCGACAATATCCCGCCCGAACTCGAACTCGAGCCGCCGCGGCCCGAGGGTTTCGATCCGCCGAACAGGGCGCCGAGCGAATTGACCCCGCCGCGAATAATCTCGCCGGGGACCGCGATCGCACCCAGCGCGACGCGTTCAGCCAGGCGCGGAATATTGGGCAGCACCAGCGGCACCGGCAACTCGCCCGCAACCACGACCGGAACCGCAACGTCGAGGCCGCGCACCAGCGTTATGTCGGCCGTCATTTCAAGCCGCTTGCGCAAATCGAACCAGCCGTCCGCCGTGATTCCATAGTCGCGCGATCGAATCGTCAAGTCATGCGTCGTAACGCGCCCGCCGTTCATCACGAACGTCATAGCGGCCTGATCCAGTTCGGTGTCCGGGTCCCCGAACAGACTTTGATTGCTGGTGCGGAACACCTCGGTGACGAGCTGGCTGACGCCGGGCGCACCCGCGATCTTGTTGAGAGCAACCGCCACGATATTGACGCCGAGTAGCTTGCCGTGGTCCATCGCGAGGCTGCCGCCGCCCGATAGGGTGCGCTCGCTTTGGTCGAAATTCCCTCCCGAGCCGGCTACGCGGAGTTGTCCGCTTAGCGCGCCGCGGATCCAGTTCGCGGCGCTCAGTTGCTGGGATTGGAATAGCTGCCGCGCATCAACGTTGCGCGGCGTAAACGCCAGGTCGAATCGTGGTCTTGTCTCGGTAGTTACGACCCCGCGCAACTCGACGGTGCCACCGAACGCGTCCAGGCTCGCCTTGCGTGCCGTAAGCTGCTTGCCGTCGTAACTCTGATCCGCGATCAGATTGGCATAGCGAATGCCGCTTACCGTTCCGCTGCTTGAACGGAGGTTGCCGTCGATCACCGGCGCCGCGGGATCTCCGTGTACGATGCCGACGTCGCTCACGTTTTGCAGGATGCTCGCCTGGTCAAACCGACTGATAAACTCACCGGGCCGAACCTGGTCCAGACTCAGCGAATAGGTCGCCTGCAGCGGCGAAATCGAGTCGAGTTCCGCACTGAGGGTTCCGCGGCTAGATCCCGCCGCGAAGCTGAGTTGTTGGGTCGACACGCGCATTCCAACGACCCTCACGGTGCCGTTGACCTCGCGAATCCGCGGCGGGCTTAGCGGCGCGACGTCGGCCGAGACTCCATCGAGGCTCACCGTTAAATCCGGATTCGGCGCGCCGTGATCGATTTGAGCCGTTCCGTTGAACCAGGCGCGGCCGGTGGCCCCCAAGCCGCGCGTCGCCGCGATCATCGCGCCTACCGGTGCGACATCGAATTGATTGCTGCTGACTTGCGCGGTTGCCCACTGCTTAGTGAGGTCGTACACGATGCCGCTCGCGCCGACCTCCATGCCAGCAACCTTCAGCTTGGCGGCTGAGACCGCCAGCGCACCGCCCAGCCACTTGCCGGCGGCTTTGATCTCCATTGCTGCGCCGGACGGTTTTTCGAACTGTCCGGCGGCGGCGACTCTCGCGCCGGCGAGGTCCGCGGTCGTGTCGAACGAAAGGTCGCTTATTGAACCGGTGATCCGAGAGGCGATGGAAAACGGTCCATCGATCGAAATCGGGATTGACGGAGGCATCCCCTCACTCGCCATCGCAGCCGAAAGCAGCGACCACTGGACCGAGTCGGCGGTCAGCTTCAGGTCGAGCGGAACCCGGCTGTAGTCAAACCTGCCCTGGTTGAGCAACGGTCCCGCTTTGCCCGACAAATCGAGGTTTTGTTTCGCGCTGGTGGACCACCCGAGTCGGAGTTCTATTGCGAACGGCGCGCTGGCGCTAAACCCCTCGAGGTCGAGAGCCACTTGGTTCATCGTTAGCGGCGCTCCCGAATGTGCGGCGTCCTCGTAGTGAAGCCGCCCATTGTCGACGCTCATGCTTGTGACCCGAAGTGCGCTCAATTGCGCCGCTGTCATCGTCTCCTCCGGGGCTGACGGCGCGGATCCCGCCCCCGAGCCAAGGGTGCTCAAATTGAGCACCCCCCGCTCATCGCGGCGCAGCCAGATTTGTGGCTGCTCGAAGACCAGGTGGGTGATCCGCTCCCTGCCTGCCAGCAACGGAAGAAGCTCAAGCCGGCAGGAAACGCCGCTGCTAAGCAGAAAAGGAAGCGCGGAAAACGCGGGGTCGTCTGCGACCTTCAGGTTTTCAAGTTCGACCGTGATCCCCCACCCCAGATGCGCTTCGATCCGATCGACCGTGATTCGCCGCCCGATGATCCGGCCAACGTACCGCACCAGTTTCCCCCGGTTGGCCGCGATGATCGCGTCGAGGTTGTGGGCGGCGTAGAACAGGGTGGCTGCCGCGATCGCCAGCAGCAGCGATGCGCCGGTGGCGACGATCATCAACCTCCGGCGGATGGACCCTTTCCTCCTCGATGTCATAAAAACCGCCTCAGCGTAGCGCTCAGCGGGCAGCTTGAAGTCCCTTCGGCCTAGCGGAACAGGTTTTTAAGCGGCGCCAACGGATTCGAAGGCGCTGGCTGCGGGGGGCCGGACCCCGGCGATGCTGGAGATGACCCGCCGAGCAGCCCGCCCAGCCCTTTTTTCTCCAGGAATTTGTTGATCGCCTTCGATCCTTCGCGCTCAATCGCATGCGACGCAGCCCGCTGCACCAGCGAATTCACGTCGGGCGTAACCGACGGTTTCGGCAGCCTCCCGCGTATCAGCAGCGGAATATCGATCTCACCGTTTTGATTCGTGACGTACACCACGTTCTTCTTCTCGGCGACGATCTCGGCGCTGATCTCCTTGGACATCACCAGCTTCGCGCTCAGGTCGAGCTGCTTGTCAAGGTCGAACCAGCCGTCACCCACGATCCGATAGTCCTGGGTTGCCGCCAGGATATCGTGCGAGGTGATCCGTGGCCCGGTCATTTGGAAAGTCATAGCGAGGGTCTTCAAGTCGGTGTCCGGATTCTTGAACAGTTCCGGATGACGCGCGAAAAGGCTGGGTGAAACCAGCGATCCGATTTGGGGGAGCCCGTTAACCTTGTTGAGCGCTTCGGCCACCACGTTGACGCCGACCAGTTTGCCGTCGGCCACCGCGATTTTGCCGGCCCCGCTGAACGTCGGCTTCATTTGATCAAAGGTACTGCCCCTTCCCGAGAGGTTGACCTGCGACGTGAGCAGCCCGCGCACTATATTTGCGGCGCTCGATTCCTGCGCCGCGAGCGCCTGCTGCAGGTCGATGCGGTCAGTTGTTATCGCGGCGTGGAATTGCAAAGGGTCGCCGAGCACAGCATCGGCGTCGCCGGCGAGCGTCCCTGCGAAGGTCTGAACGTTTAGCGATTTCACCCCCGCGGTCTTGCCGGTGTAGGACGCATTCATCGCAAGGTTCTGATACGCGACGTTTAAGACTTTGCCGTTGGCCGACATAACCTTCGCGCTGATCGAAGGCGAAGCGATCTCCCCGTCCGCGCTGCCCGCCACGCTTAGCTGATTGATCGCCTCCCCGGCCCCGGGCGGACGGCCGGCCACGAACTCTGCCAGCTTCAGCGAATCGGCCTTGAACGAGTAGGTCGCCCGCAGGGGGTCTATCGATTCCGCCCGCGCTTCGAGATTCGCATGACCGCTGCCGATCATGAAGTTCGTCGGCTCGACCACCGCGCCGTTCTGCGCCATCGAGATCTTGCCGCTTAGGTCGGTGATGCCCGGCAGTTTGGTTCCCTCTGGCTTCAGCGCAACCCCCGCAAGCGCTATCGTGCCGTCGATTGAGGGTTTTCCGTCATCCACTTGCGCCGCAGCATGAATCTCGGCTTTGCCCGAGGCGTTGTATTTCGCCATGGCGGCGATCATCGGACCCAGGGTTGCCAGATCGAAGCGGTTGGTATCGATCTGCGCGCTCATCGGATTGCCCAGCACGACCTTGGTCGCACTCAGGTCGAGGTCGGCGAGATTCACGTTCGCCTTCGCGATTGCAAGCTCGCCGCCCCTTCTCGCCCCGCTTCCGCCCGCCTTCAGCAAGGTGCCGGCCGGCTTATTGAAGAGTCCAATGTATACGACACGCGCCGCGCTGAGATCAGAGGCGAATTCGAACAACAGGTCATCGAGTGATCCCCTAAGTGCCCCGTCAATTGAAACCGGATCGGGCATCGAGAGTTTCGCTGGAATCTTGGGTCCGATTGGCGCCACCCCGCGCAGCTTGTCGAGCAACAGCGGCCCGACTTCGATTTTCAGATCAAGCGGCAGCTTGCCGGGATCGATCGAGCCGTCGCTAAGGATCGGGCCCGCCTTGCCTGCGATGCTGAAGTTTTGCTGATCGCCCAGCGCGGCCAGCTTAAGCTTTACTCCGAACGGAGCGTTTGCGGAGAAGTCACTAACGTCCAAGTCCAGACGCTTGATCTCGATCGCGGCGCCTTTATCCTGCGCGTCACTGTAATAGACGTTGCCCCCAGCAAGGCTGAAGTTTTCGATCGACAGTGCATTGAGCGCACCGCCGGCTTTGTTCTCCGAGGCGATATTTGCCTGCGGCGCGGGCGCCGCGGGCGCGGCCTTTTCCTTGCTCCTGCCGATCGTACTCACGTTCAGCTGGCCCTGCGCGTCGCGCAGCACGCGGATCTGCGGCTGGTCTAACACCAGCCGGGTAACTTTCAGGTCGCCGCCAAGCAGCGGTAAGAGCTCGACCGCGCCCGAAACCTGGTTGGCCGCGACGAACGGCAGCTGTGAGAAGGCAGGGTCGTCCGCAATCTTAAGGCCGCTTACCGCAATCGAAACTCCCCAGCCAAGCGACGCCTTGATCTCCTCGATCTCCACCGGGCGGCCGACCGCGTCGCCGAGTTTATCGAGCAGCATTTTTTGCTGCGAGGCGATTATCGAGTTGAGATTGGCAACCGCATAGAAGAGCACCGCCCCGACGATCAGAATCAGAACGCCGACCGCAATTCCGACAGTCAGGATTATCTTGCGCATCAGGCCTCGCGCCCCCGTCCATTTAGGATAACCGAAACCGATTCCGGCGCGCGACTCTGGTCATCAAACCTCGATCAATCGTCGGTGAGCAAGGGTCCGAGATTTGAGCTGAATATTTCCACCAGCCGGTCCTCGTACTCGGCGATCGAACGCGCGCCCACACGCCGCATCCCGGCGAGATTGGCGGTAGACGGATGCGTCAAGGCGAGCACGCGCCGCCCGCCTAAGCCTTCGACGATCGTCCCGTGTATCGCAAAGAGGTCGAAGGGCCGGTCGATCACTGCCGATGCGGCCATCCTGCCGAAGGCGATTATTAGCCGCGGCTGGATTATTTCGATCTCGTGGCGCAGGTGAGTCTCGATGCAGGTCTTGAGCTCGCGCGCGCGGGGCGATCGATTCGCGCCGGACTGCGAAGCGGGCCAGCATTTGACCGCATCGGTGATGTACAAAAGGTCTTCTAGTTCGCGCCCCTTGAAGGCGCGCGCGAAGGCCTGGCGAATCGCGAGATTGCGGGGGTTCGAAAATGGGCGCCCATTTTCAAGCGAGACTCGTCCTGGCGCCTCACCCACCAGCATCAGCCTGTATCGCGTGGTGCCGCGCCGCGCCGGCGGAAACTTTCGCCATGGCGCGATCGTCGCGCACAGGCGGCATCCGATCGCTCGACGCCAGAAGTCTGCGATTTCCTGATCTGTTCTCACCGGTGCTTTGCCGTATGGCTAGTCTTCGATCTTATCGGCTACGCTTAACGTTAGTCGCAAGCGGCTAGCAGCAAGATGGCAAAAAAACGCAGTCACAAGCCCTGGCGAAGCGCTTGGGACGGTAATCCTCCGGCCCCGGCGGCAAAGTCGGTTTTCAATTCGCCCTTCAAAGACTTGCACAAGCTCCTTAAAGATTCTGTGCTCGATTCCGCGCCCAGCAGGAAAAGCAAAAAGATCGCGACTCAATCGATCGCGCGGATGGTTTTGCATCGCGAGCCCGGGCCGACCCCTCCCAACGCCTCGACCCGCGAGGGTCCCGACGACGCCGCAATATTTCGGCAAGCGATCGATGGGGTCCGGCGCCTATCGATCGACGGACCCGCCCGAATTTCGATCGAGCCCGCCACCAACCGCGCGATCGTCAGCGAGGATGCGGAGGTTCTTGCGCAGCTCTCGGATCTCGTCTCCGGCCAGGCCCCTTTCGACATCACGGAAACCGAGGAATATGTCGAGGGCGCGCGCGTCGGAGTCGATCCACGCCTGGTCACCCAATTGCGCCGCGGCCAATTCTCGAGCCAGGGGC
>DASXNP010000014.1:0-1600 GCA_036494985.1 Binataceae bacterium (SeqCode) | reverse complement strand
ATGCCCCCCTCGCTTCGGGCAGTTGTCCGGCACTCAGATTGTGAATTGCATAAATGAAATGCGAATGACCGCCGCACGGCGCTTAGCGCTATGACGCAAGAACAGCGGCCGGGACGAAGCTGAGAGTAAGCACCGTTATGTCGTCCTCCTGACCGAAGCGCTGCGCCGCGGCGGCAATATTTTCAGCCGATTCGGTGCTGACGGATCGCGTGCGATCGAAGCCGAAAAGCTCGCCGGTCCCGTTGCGCGCTTCAAGAACCCCGTCGGAGAGCAGCATGAGCCGGTCACCTGAATGCAGCCGGCAAAGCGATTCGGTGTAGACGGCGTCCGCGGTTATCCCCAGCGGAAGGCCAGATTCGACAGCCACTTCTTCACCGTTTCGATACGGCGCAAGGTGGCCGGCGTTGGAGATGAGGACGTTGCCGTTGGGTTCGATACGCGCGCAGAGGCAGGTCACAAAGCCGGCCTCCTGGGTTTGAAGCAGTTGCCGGTTGAGCCGAGTGAGTAGTGCGGCCGGGGCCATCCCCTCGGAACCGAGCGTGCGCAAGGCACCAATAGCGAGAGCGCCGGTCATGGCGGCCTTGAGGCCCTTGCCGCTGACGTCGCCAACCACAACCAGCGTTGACAAGCCGGGCTGCGAGAGCACCTGGTAGAAGTCGCCGCCAACTTCCTCCGCGGGCAGGTAGGCGGTTTCAATCACGTAACCGGAGACAGTGGGCAGCGATGCGGGAACAAGCCGCCGCTGGATTTCGCGGGCGGCGCAAAGCTCGGCTGCGGAGCGAGCCTGCTCGCGGCTGACGCGCGTGAACCGGAAGAACATCACGAAGGCCATGGCAAATAGAAAGGTGAGGTTTCCTAAATCAATCAGCTGCAATTGAACTGGACCGATCGGTATGGGATCGAGCAGGATCGAGAACCGCGTCCCTCCGAACATGTTTGCGAGCGCGTAGCCGAGGTCGAAGAGAAAAGTGGTTACCGTGGGCAGCAGGCTGGGCAGGATCAGCCAACCCGCCTCGCCGTTTCCCTTGCGATACCACACCAGCAACAGCACCGGGAGCAGCAAGCCCGCGGGGAGAATCGTCAACGCCGAGATCAGCGTGTAGACGCCTGAGGAGAAATACCCGGTCCATACCAGAGGGACCAACGCCAATGGGCACAGCAGTGCGAACTCGTATGCGCGCCACAGACGGCCTGGGCGAACCCGGGCGAAGCTGAAGGTGAACTCGATTTGCAGGATCGTGCACGGGAAAATCAGCGGATCGCCGACCCAATAATTGGCCGACGTGGGGAGACTCCCCGCTAACTGGGGGACAAACAGGCAGTTCGCCAGGCCAACAGCAAACAGGTAGAGTCCCAGGAAGAGATACTCGCGTTGCCCGCGCTGACTGCGATAAAGCGCCAAACCGCTCAACCCCGCCGCGCAGAGCAGCAGATTGATTGCGAGCGAAGGAATAAGCGGATAAATGCGACTGCTTTCGAGAGCCTGTCGCTCGTATTCGATAGCGGTGGGCATACCGAGAGTTACGGAGAGAAACAGCGGCAAGTGATAGGCGCCGTAGTTCGTCGGCGCATGCGTTCGCAATGCAATCACGAAGTCGCC
>DASXNP010000013.1:0-3583 GCA_036494985.1 Binataceae bacterium (SeqCode) | reverse complement strand
TCAACGATCAGGAGTTGCCTCATCTCTGGTCTCCAAGCCTCCGACAGCGCGCCGACCTGCTCGTTGAAAGTAACGCCGATATTCCCATGATCGAGGAAGCCTATCGGGCCGCCATCGAGTGCGCGCGAGGCCAGAACGCCCGATTGTACCGCGTCAAGCATTTTTGCCGATCGCGACAATTATTTTTGCCGGTCCTGGCCAGGTTAAAAGTTTCATTCCATTCGATAACATCGAGGGCGGTCGCTGCGATACTCGGATTTGGCCCACCCCTGCTGATTGGGTCCTCCTTGTGTGAAGAGAGATTGTAATTGTCTGGTCTTTTCGTTGGTGCGCGTTAGGAGAAGCGCGCAGCGCGTACCTTGCGCGATCAGTGTTACTAACGCGCTCCACCGTCATCGACTTCACCGAATCAATCTGGGCTCGCATCGACAGCTGCGCCGGGCTCGCCAGCATCGGCGCGACGACGTTTTCGAGTCCGGTAGCTGGGAACGTTGAACTCCAGGATGGTCGCGTGATGGACCAGCCGATCGATCGCCGCCGCTGTCGCCATTGGGTCCTTGAAGATCCGTTCCCAGTCGCTGAACACCAGGTTGCTGGTGATCAGCATCGAGCGCCGTTCGTAGCGTTCCGCGATCAGAGTGAACAGGACTTCCGCTTCTTCTGGGCTCTGTTTGACGTAGCCAATGTCATCCAGAATCAACAGCTCGATCGAATCGAGCCGCCGCAGCTTTTGTGGCAGCACCAGATCGCGCTTGGCGGCGAGCAACTCCTGCACCAGCTGATAGGCGGGACGGAACAGCACTGAATGGCCCAACTCGATGAGCGCGTTGCCGATCGCGCAGGCGGCGTGGCTCTTGCCCACTCCGGGCAGACCGAAGGCCAGCATGTTCTCGGCCCGTTCCAGGAACTCGCCGCGCGCCAACTCTCGCAGCTTGCGCATCAGCGGCGCGGGCAGCGTGCTCGCGTCCATTGTCTCGAAGGTTTTGCCGGGTGGAATCTGCGCGGTGCGGCGCAGGCGCGTGATCTTGCGCTGCTCGCGCGCTTCGGCCTCCATCTCCAGTACTTCCACAACCAGCAGCAGCGCGTCGCGATGGCCAGCGTTCTCCAGGCGTGGGCCTAGTTCCGGTGCGGCGGTGCTGAGATTGAAGCCGGTGAGCAACTGGGTAGTGCGTTCAACGACATCGATCTGAGCGGCTTTCATGACGCTGCCTCCGCAAGCAACGCGTCATAAACCTTCAGGTCCGGCGCGCCGATCGTGATCACCGGAACGCTCGGCCGCTCGGGTCTGACCGTATGACGAATCCGGTTCGCGTCGAATCGCTCGCCGCCATCCAGCAGCTCACCCAAGGTCTGCTCCACCAGCTGCTCGCCGCTAACCGCCGCCAGGTAGAGGATTCGCACGTACTCTGCGTCGGCCCGTTCGCTGTGGACGCCGCGCAGCGCATCGTAGGCGCGCCGGAAGACGAGACTTGGGAACAACTCCGCGCGCCAGCGGTAGCGGGCGAAGGCGCCGGGCTTTTTGACCAGCGACCAGATCACGTGATGATAATCGATCCGCGCCCAGCGTTGGCCACGCAGCCGCGGCAGCCGCTCCACCAGCTTGCCCGCGTAATACCACCTCGAGATGATCATGATGCAGATCGACCCTGACCCGTTCGCCGATTAATCGGGCCGGAACCGAGTAGGTGTGGTTCACCACCCGGATCGTGCTCCAGCGGCGGACCGCGACCGTGAAAGTGGTGTACGCCGGCAACGCGACTGCCGGCAGCAGGCGCAGATGCCGTCGTTCCGCGGCGAACTTTTCGCCGAGCAGCGCGTTATGCTCGCGCTCGATCACTTCGCGCACCCAGTGCTGGTACTCTTCGACGCTCGCGAAGTCGCGGCTGCCGCGCAGCACCAGCATCTGCGCCAGCATCGACTTGGTGCGCCGATGCGCCTGCTCGACCACTCCGTTCTCGTGCGCTCTGCTCGGAGAGATTCGCGTCGACCCTAGTCCGTAATGGTCCAGCAGCCCTTGATAACGCCGGGTGAGGGCCCGCCCGCCGCTCAGTGGCAGTTCGTGGGTCGCCGCCGACAAATTGTCGGACCGCAACACATCCACTACGCCGCCCAGCCGCCAGAGCGCCTCCTGCACGCCCATCAGCAGCGCCTCGTAGCTTTCGCTCAACGCCACCGTTGGCCAGCGCCACCCGCTGAAGCTCAACGCCAGCTCGAACAGCAGATGATCGAACGGAGCCCCGCAGATTGTGACACCAAGTTCGTCGGAGTTGGTGAAGTCGTAGGCCGCTTCGCGTCCGGGTGGATGTTCCTGGGGAAAGAATACTTCTTTTGCCGGCCCGTTCAGCGCCCGCCACTGCCGGATCCGCCGCTGCAACGTGCGCAACTGGCGCGCGGAAAAACCAACCGGATGACGCCGATTAAGCTCGCCCATGATGGTCCGCGCTTCCAGCACTCGCTTTTCATCTGCCGCTAATAGCGGCACCACTTCGCTCTCGAATATCTCGCCGAATGGATCCGGCCGGGTCCGCCACGTGTGTGGCTTGCGCCGCTGCGACGGGTACGCCCCATGCTCCCACTTGCGCGCACTCCGCACGCTCATTGCGGCTGCCGCCGCCGACCCTTCCTGCGTCTTGCCTTCCATCCGTCTTCTCCGCAACACCCCGACCTGCGCGTCCTTCACCATGGAGCCTCACCGCCTGACTCCACTTCTTCTCCCGCGCCGCCGGGACGGCTACCACCGGCAAATCTAGTTGTCGGACCGGCAAATCTAATTGTCGCGGATCAAACATGGATTCGTAATTTATGCTTCAGTCCTTTTGAGCAGCGTAGATACCTTTGCCTCTCCATCGCGCCATGCGGTTCGTCAGTGCACGCGACGACGCGTAGGGAAAGCCGATCAGCACAGGTCCCACCAACAAGGCAGCGAAGGGATTGACCATTCGGAGGATGAGAAGCTGCGCCACACAATCCAAAAGAATCGCAACCGCGACAAGGTCGCGGACCGAAGCTATCGCGCTGCGTGCGAGTCCTGGCCGATTGCTTGAGTGAAACAGCAGGTCCCATAGGAATGGAGGGTTACCGGCGCGGGCATCTTTTAGACCATCGCGTGCACCCAACACGATCGCGACCGTGGGTTGAAGGATGAATCGTAGCCGGCCAGGTCCATGGAGACGCGCCACCATGTCGTCGACGAAACGCCGCGAGAGCACGTAAAGTTCACCGGTCCTGAAAAACTCGACGACCGCGAAAGGCGTTGCGATAAGGAGCACGGCGACTACAATCGCTGTGAGGAGTGAGCTGCGGGAAATCGAAATCTTCAATCTGAAAGTCCGGGAGAAACGATTTGCTATCACGGATTTCGTGTCGCTTGGAGAGGGAATGTCAATACCGTCTGAGTCTCGCTCCGGCTCTTGAACTCATCGCAGCGCGGTTGCCAGACGACTCGGACTCAGATCTGTTTTAAGTCGCCCGCTTCGGGTCGCCTTGACGAAGGTCTCGTAGTCGCGCTCGACCTGATCGGCATATGCTACGGCATAGTCTGCAATCGCCTGATCGAAATGATCGACGCTGCCCAGATACCCGG
>DASXNP010000012.1:0-11031 GCA_036494985.1 Binataceae bacterium (SeqCode) | reverse complement strand
CAAGGAGCGGGTTCGCAGCTCCTACGAGGCTTACGATTTTCAGGCCGCCTATCAGGCCTTGCTCAATTTCGCGGTGGTCGATCTCAGCTCGCTGTACGTTGATGTGGTTCGCGATCGGCTCTACTGCGACGGCAAGGAATCGCGGCGGCGGCGCTCGGCCCAGACCGCGCTCTTCCATATCCTGGACGCTTTGGTTCGGATGCTTGCGCCCCTGATCCCATTTACCGTTGATGAAGTTTATTCCTTCATGCCCGGTGAGAAGGCCGTCAGCGTCCATCGCCTGGAGTTCCAAGCTCAGCACCCGGAGTGGCTCGAGGCGGATCTCGAGCAAAAATGGAGTCGCTTGCTTGGCATCCGGAACGAGACCCTCAGGGTGCTTGAGTCAATGCGCCGGTCGGGGACGATCGGGGCGCCTCTGGAAGCTCAGGTAGCCATCGGTTTTCCGCAAGGTTCGGCAAACGGCGCGCAACAAATGGTCAGGTCGAATATCGGCCACCTAAAGGACCTGTTCATCGTTGCGGGAGTGGAGCTGCTAAGTGACGCAGAAGCAACTCGAATCCAGTCGCTAGACAACGGGGAAGTCTTCGCGCTCGATGACGGCGGAGTCGCCCGGGTCCTCTCGAATCCGCCGCTAGTCATCACCGGCAGGCACGCGCCGGGTATCAAGTGCCAGCGGTGCTGGACCTACTTCGATGACGGCGGAGATCCAGAGTTGTGTCCGCGCTGCCGTGCGGTGGTCCGAGCCTGAATTGTGGAATCCGCGTCGGCTGAGCCTCGGACGCAAAGCGAACAGGGTTCGCTCTCGGCGCCGCGAGTGGGCGCGCTTTTGATCGGGCTGGTCACGGCTCCGGTTCTTCTTCTGGATCAAGCGAGCAAGCTCTACATCAGGTCGCACATGATGCTCTATGAGAGTATCGCGATCATTCACAACTGGTTTGATATTACCTACACGCTGAATCCAGGCGCGGCGTTCAGCTTGTTCGTCAACACTCCCGGATGGTTCCGGAGCGTGCTGCTTATTGTTCTCTCTTCGATCGCGGTGGTCGTCCTTGTGGTCCTGCTTCTGCGCACCGACAAAGTCGCAATGAATTCAATCGCGCTTGCGCTGATCCTTGCCGGCGCCATCGGCAACTTGATCGACCGGCTCTCGCGGGGACTCGTGGTCGATTTTATCCGCGTGCACTACTACACGCATTCGTACCCGATCTTCAACGTCGCCGACTCGGCAATCACGGTCGGCGTCACGCTGATAATCATCCATTCGATTTTCTTCGCTGACGAGACGGCTCAAGACGGAACCTCTTCGTCGTCGTCATCGTGACCGTTCCCGCCGCCGTGGTCGGGGTTCTCGGGCTCGACCCGCAACGGCGTCGTGCGCAGTTCGCCTTGCGCACCTTTGATCAGGACCTCAACCCGCTTCTCGGCATCATCGAGCATTTGGTTCAGGGACTTTACCATCGCGACTCCGCGCTCGAAGCAGGCGATGGATTCCTCCAACGACAATTCTCCCGAATCGATCTTGGCGACGATCGCCGAGAGCTCCGCCAGCTCCTCCTCGAATTTCTTCTCCGCGCCTGCCATTGGGCCTACCGCGTATTCTGCTCCGTCTTGCTCAAGGCTCGCGCGCTGTGACGCGGGTGCGGAGCCGTCCGCGATGCAGGCGGATGTGAACCTCGTCTCCGGTTTCGGCGGTGGCGGCGTCAGTCACCGCGCGTCCGTCGCGCGAGTTGGTCACGACTGCGTATCCGCGTTCGAGCACGCGCAGCGGCGACAGGGAGTCGAGCCACCCGGCCGCCTGCGCTAGCAGGCTGCGCTTGCCGCCCATCGTACGTGCGATCCTGTCGAGCAGCTCCCGCCTGGTCCCCGCCAGAGCCAGGCGCGCTTCGCCGATCACCAAAGCGGGCGCGCGCACCCGCGCGCCAAGGGTTGCGAGCTCTCGGCGCTTTAGCGCGCAGGCGAACCTGGTCTTCGCGGCGAGTGACTCTGCGTATTCGGCGAGTCGCTGACGCGCTTGGCGAATTGCGCCGCGGGGGTCACGCAGGCGTTCGGATATGAATTTCGCCTCTTTACGATTGCGGTGGAGGACCGCGCGAACCGCACCGGAGAGTCCCAAGCTTGTTTCTTCAACCCGCTGCTTTAGCTCGACGAGCTCCGGCACGACCATTTGGGCAGCCGCGGTCGGAGTCGCGGCTCGAACGTCGGCCACGAAGTCGGCGATCGTAAAATCAATCTCGTGTCCTACCGCAGAAATTATAGGGATCCTCGAGCGAGCGATGGCCCGCGCCACGGCTTCTTCGTTAAAGGCCCACAAGTCCTCAAGCGATCCGCCGCCGCGTCCAACGATGATAACTTCGCACTCGCCGTGGCGGTTGAGGTCGTTAAGCGCCTGCGCAACGTCCGCTGCCGCGCCCACACCCTGCATCTGGGCCGAACGCACGATGATTCGTACCGTCGGAAAGCGTCCCAGGATGATCTTGATGATATCGCGAATCGCCGCACCCCGAAGGGCGGTTACAATCCCGATCGTCCGCGGCATGAAGGGCAGCGGCTTCTTGCGCGACGAGTCGAATAGTCCTTGCGCCGCGAGCTTCTGTTTGAGCTGCTCGAACGCCATTTGCAGGGCACCCACGCCCCGGGGTTCGATCTCTTCGGCGTAGAACTGGAGCGAGCCGCGCTGTTCGTAGAGGCTGACGCGTCCGCGCACGACGACTTCCATGCCGTCGTCTGCTTTAAAGCGCAGCCGGCGAAACGCTGAGCGGAACATTATCACGTTTATCGCGCAACTCGCGTCCTTGAGCGTGAAGTAGAAGTGATTCGATGGCGCGACGCGGGCGTTCGAGACCTCGCCCGCAACCCAGCATTCGTCGAGGTTTATTTCAAGGGTCTCACGCACCCTGCGCACCAGCTGGCCGACGCTGAGCGCTTGCGGGTGGCTGCGGCGCAGTGCGAGTTGCATCTGTGGGTCCATCGCAGCCCAAGCCTAGCAGAGCTCAAGCCCGTAGGCTTCCTCGGCGAGGGGGTCCTCAGTCAACAGCTGGGCGTGTTCTCGCTAAGATCGGGTTCGCTCGCATCGGGTCGTTAAGCAAGGAGGCTTTATGGCTGCGGCCGCCACACTGATCGAAAAGTGGAACAGGGTTCGAATCAGGCATCAGCATCTGCACCCTCCCCTTGTCGACCTTTCGAAACTCGACGACCAGAGCCGCACCTTCGGCGAGCGGATGGCGGACGGTTTCGCTCGCACCATGGGCAGCTGGACCTTCATCGGGATCCAGAGTCTGGGTTTTGCCGTCTGGGTGGCTTTGAATATTGCGGCGTGGGTCGAGCACTGGGACCCGTATCCGTTTATCCTGCTGAACCTGGCGCTCAGCTTTCAGGCAGCCTACGCGGCCCCGATCATCATGATGTCGCAGAATCGACAAGCCACGAAGGATCGCCTCGCCGCGGAACATGACTATCAAGTCAACGTCAAAGCCGAAGAAGAGGTCAAAGCGATCATGACGCACCTCGAACAACAAGACGAACTGATGCTGGATATCCTACATCGCCTCGAAGAGCAGCATCAGAACCTGCTCAGTCGCATCGCCGACAAACTACCCGACGGCGCAGCAGGTCAGAAACGCTAGACCGGAGGGACTGACCGAAGTCGCCGCCGCGCTTGACGCGGCGCAACCGTCAGCCGGGTTGTGCGCCCGTCAGTTGCCTTCCGGCGATGAGGGGGCCGATGGCGTACCGCTATCCGACTCGGACTTCGAAGCGCTTTCCGATTTGGCCCCTGGTGTGTCGTTTTTCGCGATCTGGCTCTTCCACGAGTCCCAATGCTTCAGCAGGTCAAGCGCGCGATCCATCTGGATATCCTTCTCGGGCTTAGCGCTCGCCGCTTTGGAGCCAGCCTTGTTGCTGTTTGAACTGTCCGGCGACTCACCGTTAAGAGGAGTAACCGCCGGAACCGGCTCCGCGGCGGATGGGGTGGTTTCACCCTTGGAGTCCTTACCATTTCGAAAATGACGCGGCAGGTCGCTCTCGCGGATCGAGCGGTCTTCTATTGCGCCGGGCAGCTCGAGCGCCGCCAGCGTAGGCTTCGGCAATTCAACGTCAACATCGGGCGTGATCCCGACGGCCTGAATCGATCTTCCATTGGGGGTGAAATAGCGCGCAGTGGTTAAGCGCAGAGCGGATTTGTCGTCCAGCGGTAGGATGGTCTGCACGGAGCCCTTGCCGAAGGTCTGGGTTCCCATGACCGCCGCTCGGCGATGATCCTGAAGCGCGCCGGCTACTATTTCGCTGGCGCTAGCGCTGCCGCCGTTAACCAGCACCACCATCGGGTAGTCTTCAAAGGGACTTTTTTTGTGCGCGTAATACTTTTGCCGCTGGCCCTCCAAGCGTCCTTCGGTGTAGACGATCATTCCGCCGTCGAGAAACTCATCCGACACGCGCACCGCTTGATTCAGCAAGCCGCCCGGGTCATCGCGGAGATCGAGCACTATGCCCTTGAGTTTGCCTCCGTTTTCCTTCTCGATCTTGTCGATTCCCTTGGCCACGTCATCATCGGTGTTTTCCTGGAAGGTGGAAATCCGCACGACCCCGTAACCTTTTTCGGGTTCAGTCACCTTGACCGACTTGATCTTGATTACGTCGCGCGCAAGGGTCACGGTGAAGAGTTCGGGAACGCTTTCGCGATGGAGCGTCAGCTTAATCTTGCTGCCTTTCGGCCCGCGCATACGCTTCACCGCGTCGTTGAGCGTCATATCCTTGGTGAAGTCGTCGTTGATCTTAACGATCTGATCGCCCGACTTGATTCCGGCCTTGGCCGCAGGGGTATCGTCGATCGGCGATACCACCGTAAGCACTCCGTTTTTGATCGTTATCTCGATTCCCAATCCGCCGAAGCTGCCGCGGGTCTCGACCTGGAGGTCGCGGTAGAGGTCGGGCGTGAGGTAGGCGCTATGCGGGTCGAGCGAGGCGAGCATCCCGGTGATCGCCCCGTTGATCAATTCCTTGGTGCTCACCGGCTCGACGTAGTTTTTCTGCACCATTGCCAGCACGTTGGCGAAGGTCTCTAGGTCCTCGTAGTCTTCGCGCGGCAAAGCCTGCGCGCGCTGCACCGCGCGTTCTTCTAACATCAGGAAGCACGCGATCAGGGCGACCGCAATCGCAATCGCCCATCTGTTCTTTTTGATAATTGGCATTCCCAACCTACCGAGCTTGGTTTCTTAAGAGTTTGTTCCGGCGTTTCTAGAGATCATAGCCACTTCCCGCGGCCAGTCCAGTCGATTGTTCAAATCGGCCTCGTTTTCTAAACGTCTTTCGCATCGATCAGCGCCATTAGAGCGTCTTTCACATCGCTGCGTGACCAGTCGAAGGCGCCCATATGATGAGCGACGATTCGTCCCTTCCGATCAATGATAAAACTCTCCGGTACGCCCGACACATTGTAGGATTCGCTGATTTGATTGTCCGGGTCGAGCAGCACGGTGAAGTGAAACCCGTTTTTTTCGACATAGGGAGCTACAACGGCTCGGCCCTTGCGATCCACGCTCACCGCGACAACTACAAAATCGGGATTGTGCTTTAAGTCCTGAAAGAGGGTCTCCATTGAAGGCATTTCTTCCCGGCATGGGCCGCACCAGGTAGCCCAGATATTTAGGAAGATCACCTTGCCGCGCATCGAACTCAAACTAACGGTGTTGCCGCTGAGATCTTGTAGCTTGAAGTCGGCGGCGAGGCTGCCGGCCGCGACGACCGCGGACTGATCGGACTTCGAAGCCGTGTCCTGATCCGAGCCGCTGTTCGCTGAAGGATTGCATCCGATCATCACAAGCGCGAGAACCGACGCCGCGACCAAATTACGCATTGAAACTCGAGCATCGTACATTGCGACCTCAGGCCTGGGCGGTTCGGGCGGCGGGTAGCGGCTCGCGGCGGACGCTGGTCAATATCCACGCGAGCGAACCGACCGCGATCATAATGAGTGAAATGAGCTGTGCTTCACTAAGTCCGAACATCACACGGGCATTGATTCTGATGAACTCGACCATCAATCGGATGAATCCGACCAGAATCAGATAGAGGTAAAATAACCTACCGTCAATCAAATTTCTCTTCCGCAGCGCCCAAAGGAGCAAAAAGACACCGAAATAGAGGATCGCCTCGTAGATCGGGGTCGGGTGCACACCGACGTTGGGCGGCACCGGAACCCCGGGCGCGAACGCATACACTAGCGTCCCGTGACTATCCAAGGCACGCACCGTCTCGCGATTCCACCCCGCGATGCCGTTGGGAAATCGCATAGCCCACGGCAGATTTGTGATCACGCCCCAGTCTCCGTCGCCGGAAACCAGACATCCGATGCGACCGATCGCATGGCCGAGTACCAATGCGGTAACCCCGATATCGGCGATTTTCAGCCACGGAATCCGAAATCGCCGTGCAAAGATGTAGGAGGCGGCGACGCCTCCGATGAATCCGCCGTAGTAGACAAAGCCCGCGCCGGTGAAGATCAGGGCCCGGGGATTTTCGACGAACTCGCCCCAGTGGTCTGCGATATAATACAGCCGCGCCGACACTATCCCGGCCAACGCCACCCAAAGCACCAGCGTAGATGCCCGCTCCGCCTCGTAGCCCTTTCGCCTGAACTCGCTCGATACGATCCATTCGCCAGCCAGAAACGCCAGCGCCATCATGAGGCCGTAGCTGTAGATTGTTATCGGTCCCAGATGGAACAGAACAGGCAACATTGTTGATAATCATAATACGCCGCGGCGCGCGGAAACCAGTAAGCAAGCGGCCAACGAGCGCCGTCGCGGCGGCGATTCCCTAATTGAGACGGATAGATGCGAGCAGTTGTTCAAAGGGTCACTGAGGCCTCGGTAGAAGTTGAAAGGCGCACGGTCGGTAAGATCGGGCGGGGATACGTCGTTTTACTTGGAATCGCGCGCGATGATACGGAGCGGGCGGCCGACTTCATCGCCGATCGAATCATCGCAATGCGGGTCTTTGCGGATCCGGCGGGCAAGATGAATCTGGCCCTGGAAGCGGTCGCAGGCGAATTGCTGATCATCTCTCAATTCACCTTGCACGCGGATACCAGCCGGGGGCGTCGGCCGTCGTTCTTGGCGGCTGCGCCCGGGGATCTCGCGCGCCCGCTCTACGAGCACTTCGTAGCGTACTGCCGAGCAAGGAAGGTCGCGGTGGCAACGGGCGACTTCGGCGCCGATATGCAGGTAAAACTCATTTGCGATGGCCCCGTAACGATCTTGCTGGACAGCCGCCAGGCTCCGATCTGAAAATCATAGGATGCCACGGGCAGGTTTCTACGCGGTTGATTCGGGGAAGATCTCTTTTCGCCGCGATGGCAACTGGTATAGCGACGACCAGCGTATCGATAACCAGCGTATCGCCGAGCTTTTCAGTCGGAGCATTCGCCGCAACCCCGACGGCAGCTTCTATCTCCAGGTGGCGGATGAGCGCGCATCGATAACTGTCGAGGATACCGCCTACGTGGTGAAGGCTATCGACGGCGACTGCCAGCAGGGCTTCGTCATCACCACTAACGACAACGAACGCGAGCGGCTCGACCCCTGGACCCTTGAAGTTGCTCCGGACAACGTCCTCTATAGCCGAGTCAAAGGTGGCAAATACCGAGCCCGGTTCTTGCGCTCCGCCTACTATCACCTGGCGAGATTTTTCGAGGCTGATTCTCAAGCCGGGTTCGCCTTGACCGTCGCGGGCAGGCGCTACCCGATTCACAGCACGAGCGCACCGGCGCGGTCCTTATAGTCCCGCGATGGTATCGCTGGAAGACCCGCTCTTGCATGTCGTTCTGGTTCGGCCCGAGATTCCGCAGAACACCGGTTCGATCGCGCGGCTTGCCGCCGCCACGCGGACGCGGCTGCATCTGGTTGGTCCACTGGGATTTTCGCTCGAAGACCGTTACCTCAGGCGCGCGGGGCTGGACTACTGGCCCCTGGTCGATCTGCGAACCTACCCGGGGTGGGCCGAGTTTGCCGCGCTGCATTCGCGGTTCAAGCCGAAGCTCTTCTCGGTGCACGCGAAGCGAAGCTACCTTGAAGCCTCATACCAGCGGGGCGATTTCCTGCTTTTTGGTAGCGAAACCACAGGCCTTGGGCAGACCTTCATCAACTTGCACGCCGAATCGTGCTACCGGATTCCGATCTTCGAGTCTGGCGTGCGCAGCCTAAATCTGGCCAACGCGGTATCGATAGTCGTCTATGAATCGCTGCGCCAACTCGGCGTGATTTGAACTAACCTTTGCGGGTCGAACAGCCACAACCGCCGGAGCCACATCCGCCCTCCTTTCTTGGTCGCTCGCCAACGTAGTAGCCGCTTTCTTCGAGCTCGCTTTGCACGAGCCAATCAACCTTCGGTCCGACCTCTGCGTCGCAATGAACACAAGCGCGAATTTCGCAGCCGCTCCCATCCAGATTAAGCCAGGTGAGCACCGTCTTGTCGCAGATCGCGCAATAGGCGACCGGGAAGGTCGGGCTACTCGGTGACGCCGATTCCATTGGTTCTTTAGTCTAGGCGCTTTCCGCTATGGTTCAAGTGCGGCGATAGGGTTCGCCCAGGGCACTCGGACCGCGCGCCGAGTCACCGATCGTCGCAAGCACAACGAGCGTTAGCACGTAGGGCAAAGCCAAAAAGAGCTGATAGGGAGCGGTGGTGCCCATCGCCTGCAAGCCGAATTGAAAGGCAATGGCCGTACCGAAGAGAAGCGAACTCGCGGCCAGCCCCCATGCGTTCCAGCGGCCGAGCACTACGATCGATAGCGCGATGAATCCGCGACCGGCTGAGATGCCCTCGACGAATGTGTTGGTGTAGGCCAGGGTCAGGTACGCGCCGCTGATTCCGGTCAAAACCGCCGATGCCGCCAGCGCTTGCCATCGTAGGCGATACACATTCAAGCCGAGCGCGTCGGCGGCGGCGGGGCGCTCTCCTGCCGCGCGCAGCCGCAGAGCAAACCGAGTGCGCCGAAAAATCACGGCAATGAGCGGGACCAGCCCAAAAGCTGCATAAACGATCACGTCCTGATCGAATAACGCCCGTCCGATGATAGGGATGCGCGTCAATGGTCCAAGTGCCATCGAGTTGAAGGTCTTGACCGTGAATGCGCTGCCGGTGATGCCGAACAGACGTCGATAGAAGACTCCGGTCAGCCCGACCGCGAACAGGTTGATCGCGGTGCCCGCAACAACCTGATTTACCGCGAGGTTGATCACCAAAAGCGCGAAGATCGCCGTGATTGCCAGCGCAGCACCAACTCCTGAGAGCAGCCCCAGCAGCGGACTGGCGCTGAAGTAGGCCGCCGCCATCGCAAAGAACGCGGCCGATAGCATGACGCCCTCGATCCCGATGTTGATGACGCCGCTCTCTTCGACGAACATCTCGCCCATCGCCGCAAGCAGCAGCGGCGTCGCGGTCTTAACAATTGACTCCAGCAGGGCCTCAAACATCGGAAGGTGCCGCCTCCGCGACCGCGGCCTGCATGACATAATCGGGGACGGCGTCGGCGCCGTCAGCCGCGGCGTACCTGTCCAGCGCCAGCAACACAAAGATCACCATAGCCTCGATCACTTGCACCATGACCGGGGAAACGCCTTGCGCGCGCTGGATCGCCTGCGACCCAGTGTCGAGCGCCCCAAACAGCAGTGCCGTGAAGATGACGCCCAGCGGGTTGAGCCTCGCCAGCAGCGCCACTGCTATCGCTTCGAAGCCCCATCCCGGTGAGAGCCGCTCGTATAGGCGGTGGGTGATGGCGGAAATCTGCACGGCTCCGCCGAGCCCCGCCAAGCCACCGCTAAGCGCCATCGCGCCCACAGTTAGGCGCGCAATCGGTATCCCAAAGAACGCGCTCGCGCGCCGGTTCTGGCCCATCGCGCGGAGCTGAAATCCCGCGGAGGACCGATACACCAAAGCATACGATGCCACCGCCAGTAGGATGGCGATGAGGATTGCGGGGTTGAGCTGAGTGGGCGGAATCGGCAAAGGCAACTGCGCCGCCGGCGCGATCGGATCGGTCCTTGGATAGGCGCGCGAGGCTTCCATGATCGGACCATGGATCGCCCAACTTATGGTCTGCACAGCGATGAAGTTCAGCATGATCGTGCTGATGACTTCGTTCACATTGCGCGCGGCTTTCAGCCATCCCGCGGTCGCACCCCACAGTGCGCCAGCGGTTGTGCCAAGGGCGAGGATCGAGATCAGCGCAAGCGGCGTGGGCAGGGCTTTCAGATGCGGACCGATTGCGGCGGCGGCCAGAGCCCCGATCAGCAATTGCCCATCCGCGCCGATATTGTAGATCGCGCCCTGAAACGCAATCGCAACGGCCAGCCCGGTGAAAATCAGCGGGGTCGCCCGCACGATCGTGTCGGAGACCGCATACCAATTGCCGAAAGCGCCATCGCAAAGAGCCCGAAACACACCGAATGGAGAGGCCCCAAGAGCGAGTAGAACGATGGCTGTCAGTCCGAATGCAATCGTAATCGCAGCGATCGTCCGCCCCGCGGCGGCCATAAACGCCCCGACGGCGCTCTGGGCGAGGCGGCGTGGTCGCGGCCGATCGGGCGGGGTTCGCCACGCGGCGGCGCTAAAGAGGCCCACTTTAGACGCCCGCTGGATGAGTCGAGACCGATTTGCCAGCCATCAGCAGACCGAGAGCCGCCGCCGAGCGTTGCTTTGGCGAGGTAAAGACCAGACGCCCGGCATGGATCACGGCGAGTCGATCGCAGGTGGTCAGCAGTTCGTCGAGGTCACTCGAAATCAAAAGCAGCGCGCCGCCGGAACGGGCGTACGAGGACAGGTGGCGATGGATTTCCGCAAACGCCATCAGATCGAGTCCGCGGCAGACGTTGTGTGCGACCAGCACGGCTGGGTGCGACTCCAGCGCCCTACCGACCTCGAAGCGCTGCCGATTTCCGCCGGAGAGCGAACTCACCGACGCCTGCGGGCTAGAGGTCCGGACCGCGAATCGCGCGACTAAATCGCGGCATCGCGCGACTATGGACTCGCGGTCGA
>DASXNP010000011.1:0-5204 GCA_036494985.1 Binataceae bacterium (SeqCode) | reverse complement strand
AGTTCGAAGATATCGGTGCGAAGCTGATTCGCGAGGTGGCGCAGAAGACTGCCGATGTCGCCGGTGATGGAACCACCACCGCAACCCTTTTGGCGCGCTCGATCCTTCGCGAGGGTATCAGGCTCTTAGCGGCAGGCCTCGATCCAATGGAGCTCAAGCGTGGTATGGAGGCGGGAGCCAAAGCAGCGGTTGCGCATATCAAGTCGATGGCTAAGCCGGTCAAGGACCATCAGAAGATGGTCCAGGTGGCCACCGTCGCAGCCAACGGCGACGAGGATCTCGGCAAAATCATTGCGGATGCGATGGACAAGGTGGGCAAGGAGGGTGTGATTACCGTCGAAGAGGCGCGCGGGCTCGACACCACGCTCGAACTCGTCGAAGGGATGCGCTTCGATCGCGGTTATCTGTCACCCTACTTCGTGACCAACCCGGAGAAAATGACCGTCGAGCTAGATGAACCGCTGATTCTGTTTCACGAAAAAAAACTCTCGAACCTCCGCGAGCTGGTGCCGCTGCTGGAGAAGGTGCTGCAGAATGGACGCCCGTTTTTGATCGTCTCCGAGGATGTTGAAAGCGAAGCGCTGGCGACTCTGGTTGTCAACAAGCTGCGGGGATCGCTCAGGATCGCCGCCGTGAAGGCGCCCGGATTTGGAGACCGCCGCAAGGAAATGCTGGCGGACATGGCGATTTTGACGGGCGGCGAGGTCATCGCGGAAGAGCTTGGCCACAAGCTCGAGAACGTGCAGATGAGCTCGCTCGGGCGCTGTAAGCGCGTGCTGATCGACAAGGACAACACCACGCTCATCGGGGGCGTTGGCAAGAAGTCGAACATCGAAGCGCGCATCGGGCAGATTCGTACTCAAATCGAAGAGACCACTTCCGACTATGACAAGGAGAAGCTGCAGGAGCGGCTCGCAAAACTCACCGGCGGCGTAGCCGTGATCAAGGTTGGCGCCCCGACCGAGGTGGAACTGAAGGAAAGGAAGTCGCGGGTTGATGACGCGGTGCATGCACTGCGCGCTGCGGTCGAAGAGGGGATCGTGCCGGGCGGTGGAGTGGCGCTAGTTCGAGCCCGGGCAAGCATTTTAGGCCTCAAGCTGCGCGGCGATCGTAAGGCGGGACTGGAGATCGTTGCGCGCGCGACCAGCGAGCCCCTTCGCCAAATTGCAGCCAACGCCGGATTCGAGTCGGCGGTCGTTTACGAGAAGGTGTCCTCCGGCAAGGACGGATTCGGTTTTAACGCGCGCACCAACGAGTACGAAGACCTGGTGAAAGCCGGCGTGGTCGATCCGGTCAAGGTCGTGCGCACGGCGCTCGAAAATGCGGTGAGCGCGGCTGCGCTAATGCTTACGACCGAAGCCGCGATTGCTGAAAAACCCAAGAAGAAGGTCGCTGGCCCTGCTATGCCGCCCGGCGGTGGAATGGGCGGGATGGGCGGGATGGATGGTATGGGGGGTATGGGCGGTATGGGGGGTATGGGCGGTATGGGGGGTATGGGCGGTATGGGGGGTATGGGCGGCATGGATGACATGGGTGGCGATTTCTAGCCGCGACCTCTGGAGGTGACGCTTTTTCAGGCTCGCAGGCCCACAGACTACGCATGAAGAACATGAGTTTGCTTTATGTAGCAGAATCTGCAAGTACCATTGCGGACCGATCATTGCGCAATTAGACTTGCGTGGCTGAAGGATTTTGGCAGAGAATGTTGGTCGGTTCGGTGCCGAGGCACCGCTAGATCCGGCGCGGATTCAAAAGGAGGATTTGAGGAACATGAACATGAGGAAGTCTTCGAAACTGGTGGGGCTGGCCGGAGCGGCGTTGGCTCTCTCTTTGGCGGTCGGATGCTCGCAAGGACCCGACCCGGCACAGGAAGCAATCAACGCCGCGAATAAGGCTGATGCGTCCGCCTCGCGAGCCGAGGCTGCTGCGCAAAAGGCTGCCCAATCGGCATCTACAGCGCAAGCCGCTGCCGCGCGGGTTGATCAGGCTGCTGCCGACGCTAAGTCGGCCGCGGATCGCGCCGAGGCTATCGCCGAGAAGACGATGGCGTCTGCTCCGCGTCATCGTCGCAGGAGGTAATCTCTCAGTCGCCTGGCGAGTTTTTGACGCCCGAGTTTAGATTCGAAAGGAAGGGCGGTCGCATGGGGTGGCCGCTCTTTTTGTGTCCTGTCGATTCGGATTCTTCTCGCCGCCGCACCTTCGCGCTCGAAAACCGCGGTGCCCTTGGCCGCCCAGAAGCACTGACGCCGAGGCCCGGTTCTAGGATCCTGCGCCGAAGGTAACCACCACCTTCAGCGCTTCGGGCTTCTGTGCCACCGCAAAAGCCTCGGTGATCCGACGGAGCGGAAACCGATGCGTTACAAGATCGCGCGCCGAGAGCACGCCGCGCTTGATTAGCTCGATCGACTCGCGGGTGTCATCCGGCCCGCACGAGTAGCTCGGGATCAGACGAATCTCATTGAAGTAGAGGTCGTGCGGCTTGATTACCATCTCCTCGTCGGGCGGGGTCGCCGTGAATTGAACCACCGTTGCGCCCCTGCCCGCCGCCGCGATTCCCGTGCTAATAGCCTTTGCAGTTCCCGGACCGACGATCACAACGTCGGCCATCGCTCCGTTGGTTGCATCGCGCACGCGGTCAAGCAAATTATCGCTTGACACGACTAGTCCGTGGTCAGCGCCTAGTTCGACGGCACGTTTCGCACGCTCATCGAAAAAGTCCACGCCGATTATTTGCCGTGCGCCAATCGCGCGTGCGATGCGCACATGCATCATACCCATGATTCCCAATCCGATTATCAAGATGCTCTCGCCGCGACGCAGTCCGGACCTGCGAATCGACTTCACCACACAGGCGGCAGGTTCGATCAACACTCCATCGGCATCCGAGAATTCGTCGGGCAGTTTATGCGTGTCGCGCTGATTGGTCGCGGCGGCGGTGAAGTATTCCGCCATCCCGCCCGGCGTGATCTTACTGGCACGCCAGGTGGCGCATTGCACGTATTCTCCACGTTGGCATGACCAGCATTTAAAGCACGGTGCGTGATGATGGACGAAGACCCGATCCCCGACCTTGAATTCGCGCACCTCGCTCCCCACCGCTTCGATTACCCCGACCGGTTCGTGTCCCAGCACCACCGGCGCCTTGCGCTTGAGATACCAGGGCATGATGTCTCCAGTACAAATTCCGCAAGCGCTGGTCTTGACGAGAATATCGCCCGGCCCGGTTGCAGGGCGCTCGCCTCGCTCAATCCTGATGTCGTTGAAATCGTAGTAGCGTGCTAGATCCATGACGGTCATCTTAGCGCGAAAGGCAGCCGCCACCAGCGAGAAAGCCGCGCTTGCCCGCGAGGCGACTGCGCCGCGGCAACCAATGATGCCATCGCAAGCGTCACACCGCTAGAATTAAATGGTGCCCAGGCCAGTATGCCCGCCGATTGCGGCCGACCTGATAATTGAGATCGGCCACCAGATCGTCCTGATCGAGCGCAAGAATTTTCCGCCCGGATGGGCGATTCCCGGCGGCTTCGTCGATTTCGGAGAAACCGTTGAACAAGCCGCGATTCGCGAGGCTCGCGAGGAGACCGGCCTCGATGTCGAGATTCGAGAGACATTGGGCATTTACTCGCGTCCTGACCGCGACCCCAGAGGTCAAACGATAAGCGTGGTTTATGTTGGATCCGCTTCGGGAGAACCGGTCGCCCATGACGACGCGAAGTCAATCTGCCTGTGCGACGCCGCCCACCCGCCCTCTCCCCTGGCTTTCGATCACGCGCTTATTTTGGCTGATTACCGCCATTTCATCCGCACCGGAAAGCGGCCCGAGCCCTGGCGGGAATCAAGCGAGCACTTCGGATCGGTCGAACCAAAGGCTCCGAAAATCTAATCGGCCTCCTCCCAGAGCGCTTGCGCGGCTCGGCGATGCCGGTACCCCGCGTTCGACACGGTCTTTAGAGAGTATCTATTGGAAAATAGGTCCGCAGCCTGCGCTACGCGCAAGTCTCTTCCAAATGAAGCTCACCAACGCGGTCGCCGTGCCCGTAGGTGGCATCCACGCGTCTTCCTATCCCGGATTTGACCGGCCGACCGCTCGGTCGAGTTGGTCGGCCGCGTCGCATCGAGGGCGGCGGCGGGACCGCCGCAAATGCGTTGTGGCCGCGAAGTCAAGCGCCTTTGGGAGAGCGAGGCGACTGGTTTGGAAATCCCAGAATCGGGAACCAAAAACCGTAAATCGGGACCTTATTTGAATTCTAGAGGCCCGCTAATCCCCGGGGTTAAAGCCGAATGCCTCGTCGTGATCGATTCTACCGGGCGCGTCGACCTCGTCGCATATTACTCAACGCAGACCGATCTTTCGCGATGCCCGCGGCGCGCCAGCTTAGCGCGCGTATTTATCGGTCTGGCAACTTGTACGCGTTCCCTTAAGGAACAGGCCGTCGACTAAGACCTTTCCGTGCATGCAAGCGAGGCATCTCAGTGCTACGCTAAAGCGCCCTGGCAGGCATCTGGTCACCTGCTCGGCGGCTTCGTGATGAGCTCGGTCAGCGCGGCCCTTAAGTTGTGACTCTCTTCGCTGCCGCCGCCCAGCTTGACCAAGGCATAACGCTCGTCGTCATCGATGAGGTCCCACTCCGATTGAGTCAACCGGAAGCCGATTCTGGCTGCGCGCGCCACCAGATCGGAGGGGGGTGAAGACAGCGGATGCGCCACCGCCCGCTTCTCCTCGGCCAAGACTTTGGGCGCGGTGCCGTGCCGGATAAGCACGACCTGGTTTACGAAGTCGCGCAGGGCCGCAGCTTCATCCGGCGAGTTGGCGGGCATTTCGCAAATCTCGACGCGCTCCCCTCTGGTCAATGACTTCCATTGTTCGAGGCTGAGCTTGACGCCGACTCCATCGAGCTTGCGCCGCGCAACCATCGGCACGCACTCAAAGGATCGGTAGATTTCCGCTTCGAATTGAAATTGTCGCATATCGAACGCCTCGCCAGGCACTCACCGCGCAGCGTAGATGAACGCCCGTTTCATTTTACTATCAACTTGCCTTGGCCCGGTCGCCGGATCTCGTAGGCCCATTCCCTTGCTGAGGTATTTCCCATGGCTCGATTCGAACTCCACGGCCCACAAGCTGCAGGTCTCGAGAGCTCTAAAGCATTTCGCCGGGCAGACTGGGACGTTCGTGAAGTAGGATGACACGTGGCGCACGCGCA
>DASXNP010000010.1:0-2303 GCA_036494985.1 Binataceae bacterium (SeqCode) | reverse complement strand
CTCGATGTTGTCGAACTCCATTGAGTACTCGGGCCGCAGTGAGTGCTCGCGCAAAATCCGATCGGTCGCTTTGCGCGTCGGAATATCGCGCTCGTATCCGACCCAGCGCTGACCCTCGAGCTGCTCGAAATGAACCCGGTTGAGCTTCGCCAGCGGACTATCCGGCGGCACCACCAGCACTAGCTCGTCGTTGCGAAACGCCACGGTCTGAATCTGGCTGCGCTTGGCCGGATACGCGACCACTCCCAGATCGATCTTACCTTCGATCAGGTCCTCGTAAATCTTGTTGGCGCGCAGATACTCAAGATGAACGTTCACCGCCGGAAAGGTGCGCAGAAATTCGGTCAGGTAGGGCGGTAACTCGTGCAATCCAACACTGTACACCGTACCAACCCTGATCGAGCCCGCGACCACCGAGCCGATCTCGCGCAGCCGGTTCTCGAGTTCGAGAAATCGTCTAACGATTTCCTTGCTCGAATTGTATAGAATCTGTCCAGCAGCGGTAGGTTTGACTCCGGAGCGCCCGCGTTCGATCAAACGGCAATCGTACTTGTCCTCGAGACTGCGAACCTGCTGACTGACCGCCGATTGGGTGACGAAATTTTGTGACGCCGCATAAGAAAAGCTGCCACTTTCGATGATGTCGCAGAAGACCTTTAGCGTTTCGATATGCATACGGGTTGGATGAAATATAAGAGTAGCTGATGGAAAAAAAGCGGGCAACAATGTCCGGATTAGACCGGGGACCAGCTCCAACTCAGGCTGCTCCTTTCAGAGTCGCAGTTAACGATGTTCAAATCGTGAGGCCGAAGATTAAGCGCGGCTAAGCCTCAAATAACCTCATTAGGAGCCGAACATGGCGGATATCCTCAAAGATCTCGACTACTTCAATCTTGACCAACTTCTGACGACCGAAGAGCGCGCCGCCCGGGACACCGTCAAGCGCTTCGTCGAACGCGAAGTGCTGCCGGGCATCGAACGCCATTTTGCCGATGAATCATTCCCGATGAGCCTGATTCCGCAGATGGCTGAACTCGGGATGTTCGGCGCCAACCTCAAAGGCTATGGATGCGCCGGGATGGGCAACGTTGCCTACGGCCTCATCATGCAGGAGCTGGAGGCGGGCGACTCCGGCTTGCGTTCGTTCGCCTCGGTCCAAAGCGCGCTTTCGATGTACGCGATTTACGCTTTCGGCAGTGAAGCACAAAAACAGAGATTTCTCCCGGCGATGGCGCAGGGGAAACTCATCGGGTGTTTCGGACTAACCGAGCCAGACCACGGCTCCGACCCCGGCGGTATGGAAACTCGCGCCCGCCGCGACGGCGATGGATGGGTCCTCAACGGCACCAAGCGATGGATCACCAACGGTTCGCTGGCCGACCTCGCGGTCGTGTGGGCGAAAGTCGACCAGGGCTTTGCCGGATTCCTCGTCGAGAGGGCCACGCCTGGATTCAGCACCCGCGACATCCATGGCAAGTTCTCGATGCGCGCGTCAATCACCTCCGAACTCACCCTCGAAGACGTTCGCCTCTCCGATAGCGATCGATTACCCGAAGCACGCGGCCTGAAGGCACCTCTGGCCTGTCTCACTCAGGCCCGCTACGGCATCGCATGGGGCGCGGTCGGCGCGGCTCGTTCGTGCTACCGATGCGCGCTTGACTACACGAAGTCGCGCAAGCAGTTCTCGCGTCCGCTGGCCGGCTATCAACTCGTGCAAAGCAAACTCGTCTCGATGCTCACCGAAATCACCAAGTCTCAGATGATCTGTTTGCGCCTGGGCCGCATGAAGGACGAGGGCACCATGCGCCCCGAGCACGTCTCGTTCGCCAAGCGCAACAACGTCAACGAAGCGCTCAAGGTCGCGCGTGTCGCGCGCGACCTGCTTGGCGCAAATGGAATTGTAAACGAATACCCGGTCATTCGGCATATGCTGAATCTCGAAACGGTCAACACCTACGAGGGCACCTTCGACGTGCACACGCTCATCCTCGGCCGCGACATCACCGAGCAGTCCGCCTTCGACTGAGCCAGGCGGCAGCACCAAGGTTGCGAAATGACGGTTGAGCTCCGGGGGCTGGGCTTAAGCGTCGTCCCGGCCCGTTCTATAACGTCGTGAGCTCGCACTTACCAGCTGCGACAAATGATAGAGGTGGGGCGGCAAGCGCACGCGACGACCTCATGGCGCCGCTGACGACCCCCTCGCGGGCTCGGTCTGAGCTTGTGCTGCGCTATTTCATTTAGACCTCCCCTCTCCTTTCGGTCCGGTCGCGGTTCCGATGGCTCACCTCGCAGCTCGGCCTAGC
>DASXNP010000009.1:0-5900 GCA_036494985.1 Binataceae bacterium (SeqCode) | reverse complement strand
GGGCCCGCAAATGACATCCTAAACTTATTTCTCAAAATGCTCTCGGACCTCCGCGATTTTCGCTTACAGGCGAAAACACTCGCGCGCAAGCTCGTCGGTGGAGAACGGCAGAATATCGAGGCCTTGCAGCAAACCTTCAAGATTCTGATCAATTCCTTTTACGGATATCTCGGCTTCTCCTTCGGCCATTTCAATGATTTCGGACGCGCCGCCGAGGTGACACGGCGTGGCCGCGAGTTGATTCAGCGCTCGATTCGCGACCTTGAAGATCGCGGCCATCAGGTGGTTGAAGTCGACACCGACGGGGTCTATTTCGTGGGTTCAGCAATCTACGACGACGAGCCCGCCCAGGACGCGCTGCTCCGGGAGCTCGCCGACGCAATGCCCTCGGGAATCAAGCTCGAAATCGACGGCCGATACCCAGCGATGTTCAGCTACAAGATGAAAAACTACGCGTTGCTGGACGAAGCCGACACCCTAACCATTCGAGGATCGGGACTAAAGTCACGCGGCCTCGAACGCTTTCAACGCACATTCATGGAAGAAATGTTTCGCCTTCTGCTCAAGGGACGCGAGCGCGACGTCTGGCAGCAGCTTGAGCGCTACCAACAGAAGATCGAGCGTCACGAGATCGGAGTCCGCGACTTGATGAAAACTGAAACCCTGCAGGACTCGCTCGACGCGTACCGGCAAAAGGTAGGCGGCAAGCGTCGCAACGCGGCGGCGGCGTATGAGCTCGCGGTCAAGTCCGGGCGTCTGTATCAGAGCGGCGATCAGATTTCATGGTACGTCACCGGGACCAAACCGAAAGTCAGGGTCAGCGATGCTGCGCGCCTCGCTTCGGCGTACGATCCGCAGCATCCCGATGAAAACGTCGAATACTACAAGAGCAAACTCATGGAGCTATTCGCGAAGTTCAAACCCTTCATCGACCAGCCGCAGCTTCGTGATGCCTCGGGCGCCGAGGCTCTCGAGGGCACGGAACAGGGGGAGATGTTTGGCGTCGATAGCGACGGGTCGAGCTGAGGTGCGCGCAGGAGCTCATCGAACGAACGGAATCTTGCGCGCCGATCGGCGCGTCAAAGGCACGTCTCGGCCAGCAACCGCAGTGCTTCGGGCTGACTCGAGTTGATCAGCATCGTAGTGACCGGCGATGCCTTCCAGGTCGCGAGCCGTTCCTTTATCCGTTCACGTGGACCGACCAAGGCCACCTTGTCCACCAGTTCATCGGGCACCGCCGCCATCGCTTCGGCGCGCTTGCCGCCCAGATACAGGTCTTGAATTTCTCTGGCCGCGCCTTCGTAGCCGAGCCATTTTGTGTAGTCGTTGTAGAAGTTCTTGGTGCGAGCACCCATCCCGCCGATGTACAAGGCCATCATTCCCTTTACCGGCGCGCGGCACTTTTCCGGGTCGTCACCAAGGACGCATGTTACAAACGGCGCGACCTCAAAGTTCTCGGCGCTCTTGGCCGCCCGCTTGAATCCCTTTTTCAGGTGCGGCTCGAACAGATCATAGCGCTGCGGGTCCATCCAAATCGGAATGAAGCCGTCGGCAACTTCGGCGGCGCACGCGATTCCCTTCGGACTGATCGTAGCCGTGTAGATCTTCAAGTCTTTGCGACCGTGCAGGATGCTCTTGAGCGGTTTGCCGAGTCCGGTTGCGTCCGGACCCTGGTAAGGCACCTGGTATATCTCGCCTCGGAACTCGACCGGCGCCTCGCGCGCCATAATCTTGCGCACGATCTGAATGTACTCGCGAGTTCTTACCAGAGGCTTGCCG
Source organism: Binataceae bacterium (SeqCode) (assembly GCA_036494985.1). Lineage (GTDB taxonomy): Bacteria > Desulfobacterota > Binatia > Binatales > Binataceae > DASXNP01. The sequence continues at coordinate 4,121 of DASXNP010000009.1, read as the reverse complement.
TACGGCACTCCGTGCCAGCCTTCGATTACCTGCGGGCCGGACGGTCCGAGTCCCAGCATGAATCGTCCACCCGACAAAGCATCGATTGTCATCGCGGTCATTGCGGTCATCGCGGGCGTCCGCGCTTGCATTTGCATGATGCCGACGCCGAGTTTGATCTTGGTCGTTTGCGCGCCGATCCATGCCAGCGGACTTACCGCGTCGGACCCATAGGCCTCCGCGGTCCAGACTGAATCGAAGCCGAGGCGCTCGGCTTCCAGAATTAGGCTCATGTTGAGCCCCATTTGGGCGCCGGAATAGCCGGCGATCAAACCCAACTTCATGGTTTTCTCCTCGTATTTGCGCGAGCTTCAGAGCTGTTTGTTTGACCGATCTATCTGAGCTTGCGGGCAAGTTCCGCGTAAGTGTCCAGCAGTGGCAACACGGTTGCGGCGGGCGCGGCCGGCAGGCCAAAAACCAGATGCTCGAAGCCCAGCCCAATGAACTCACGAGCGCGGTCTTCCTTCGGCCCGAGTCCGAAAATCGCGAGCTTTATGGTTTCGAATTTGCGGCTCGCGCGCGCGGCCGCTTCACGAAGCAACTTCAGATTTGCCGCCATATCCACTCTCGGATTGTTGATCGGAAACCATCCGTCGCAATAAGTCGCCACTCGATCCGCGAAGCGTTTGCCGTTCGATCCGAGCATTATCGGCGGCCCACCCGCCTGGAGCGGCTTCGGATAGCACCAGATCGGATCGAAGTTCACGGTTTCGCCGTGAAATTCCGCGGCTTCCTTGGTCCATATTTCGCGCATCGCCTGAACACTCTCGCGCAGGCGCCTCCAGCGCTTCTTGGGATCGGTTCCGTGGTTCGCCATCTCCTCGATATTCCACCCCCCGCCAATTCCAAGAATCACCCGGCCGCCCGAGATCACGTCGAGCGACGCGACTTCCTTGGCCAGCGTGATCGGGTCGCGCTCGATCACAAGGCAGACACCAGTTCCGAGACGAAGGGTTTTCGTTACCGCCGCCGCGGCGCCCAGGGCTACAAACGGATCGTGGGTATGCCAGTATTCCTTGGGTAGCTCCGTCCCACCGGGAAAGGGAGTTTTGCGGCTGGTCGGAATATGGGTGTGCTCGGGAAAGAACAGCGAGTTGAGTCCGCGCTCTTCGACCGCTTTGGCAAGTTCGATCGGTTGGATCGCGTAGTCGGTAGGGAACATCGAAACGCCGAAAATAGGCATTTGGTCTTATCTCCTAGAATTCTTCGCTTTCGAACTAATGCGGCAAGCTACCACCTTTGCCGCTCGACGTGGTAGCAGCGTGGCGCTATCTCAGCGGTTCTTTTTCGGCTGGTTCGCCGAGTCGCGCAATCTCAGCCTCGAACCGCCGCAGCATCGCGCCGTCGCCCCACTCCTTTGCCAGTGCCGCGCCCTCTTTGAGCGCCTTCAGCGCCCGCGCCGAGCTGCGGTTGCCGATCAAGGCTCCCGCCTTGCGGAAGATCCGCGCGTATCGCTCTCCCTTTTGTGCCGGAGTCATTGAAGATGGCCGAACAAATTGCCCACTCGTTCGACACCATCCTAGGCGGAAAGCTAAGCATCATCCAACCGCGGCACGGCTATCGTTTCTCGATCGATTCAGTACTGCTGGCGCGTTTCGTTAAAGCCAGAGATGGCTTAAGAATCCTCGACCTGGGCGCGGGGTGCGGCGTGGTACCATTGATCCTCGCCCATCTGCTTAGACCGCGCGAAGTAGTGGCGCTCGAAATTGACTCGGTGATGGCAGAACTTGTCGAGCGCAACGCCGGCGCGAATGGTTACGCCAATATCTCGGCCATCTGCGGCGATCTCCGCCAAAGACGGATCAACGGTCTTCACCCGGGCGCTTTCGATGTCGTGGTCGCAAATCCTCCCTTTCGCGCCGCTGAAACGGGAAGACCGAGTCCCAATCCGGACCGGCGACGCGCGCGCGAGGAAATACAAGGAACTCTGCAAGATTTCGTCAAAGCCGCGGCAAGATACGCGAAATTCGGAGGCACCGTGGCGATGGTGATGGTGGCGTCGCGCGGAGCCGAATTGCTCTCTTTGCTGCGATCCTCATCGCTCGAACCAAAGCGGATAAGATTGATCCATCCACGTCTGGGAATGCCCGCTTCGTCGCTGCTGGTCGAAGCGCGGCGCGGCGGGCGGGTCTGCGTCGTCATCGAGCCGCCGCTGGTAGTCTACTCCGGCCGCGGCCGCTACACGCCGGAGGCGAGAAGACTGCTCGGAATCGATTCGATGAACGCCCGCCGCGGGCCCTAAAGGAGCATCGCTCGTCTCAAGCTTGAGAGAAAAACTCGATCGCCATTCGCGCCACGGTGTCCGGGTCTTCCATGGGCAAAAAGTGGCCGTGGTCGGGAAACCTGACGACCCGGCCACGTTTAAGCCCCTTTGAGATCTTGTCGGCGACTTGGATCGCGGGTGATTCGCTGCGCTCGCCGATCATCACCAGCAGCGGCTGATCGGACTCAAGCAATCTTTTAAGCCCGTCGAAATCACGCGCGGCGCCGTAAAATTGCGCTTCGACTAGAGGGTCGCATTTGAGCTCGCGTCTGCCGGCCGCGCCGGGCCTCGTGCCGTATGCGCAATAGTCGTGGAGAATTGCCTTGCGCCAAGTGTCGTAGGGAGGCTTGTTTGCGAAATTCGCGAACATTGCATCGACGCTGTCGAAGGAACGCTTGCGCTTGAGCGTTCGCTCTCGCAGGTCACCCGGACCTCCCACGGTTACGGTCTCATCGAACAGCACCGGTTCCATCAATACCGCGCGTGAGATGAGCTCGGGGCGCATGCCCGACAGCACCCCGATCGCCGTGCCGCCAGCCGAATGTCCAATGCCGCGCACCGCCCTGAGCCCCATGATTTCGAGGAACCCCGTGAGATCGTCGACCGTTCGATCCCACGAATAAACCCCGTCAAGGGGTGTCCCGCTGTCGCCGTGCCCGCGTTGGTCATAGGTGTAAACATGGCCGATACGTTTGAGCTCCTCGATGATCGGCTTGTAGATTCGACCAAGAAACCCGGTGGCATGGAGCAGCACTATCGGCTCACCCGTCCCGCCCCAATCAAGGTAGTGGAGCCGCACCCCGTCGGTATAAATGTCTGCGCCGGTAGGCTCCGTATCGCTCATGGTGCTCCAAAATATAAAAGCAGCCGGCCGGCGATGAAACCAGCGACGAACTTATTCCCGCCGAGCCGCCGCGGCGATGCTAAAAGAAACCGGCGCTAAGTCGCGGCGAATCCAATTGCCAGTTGGCCGGAGGTTACTAGAACTCGCTTTACCGGCGAGGCTTAGACAAAATTTCAGTGGCGAGTAGCTCGACGATTCGCTGGAAACCAATGCCGAAGATTACCGCGCGCGCCAAGTATCTCTACGACGACGGCGCGAAATTCTACGCCAAGGGTGTTTCTTATGGGCCCTTTGCGCCAAACGCACGCGGTGAGCGATACCCGGAACCCGCGCGCGCGGCCGCGGATTTCGCGCTGATGCGGCAGTTGGGTGCAAACGTCGTGCGTACCTACGTGCCGCCGCCGGCCTGGATGTTCGAAACGGCCGCCCTTAATGGGCTGCGCCTGATGGTCGGCATTCCGTGGCCCTTTCACATGGCGTTTCTCGACTCCAAGCAAATGCGCCGCGACATCCGGCTCGAGATTCGCAAGGGGGTTGGCGAAACTCGGCAATACCGCGACGCGATTTTCGCTTACACGCTTGGTAACGAAATCCGTTCGGATATTGTGCGATGGCACGGGCCGCGTGCGGTGGGCAATTTTTTGCGCGAACTTTATGAGATCGGCAAGGGCCTCGACCCCGAGGGACTGTTCACCTACGCGAATTATCCGTCGGCTGAATATCTGGAGCTGAATTTTTTGGATTTTCTGAGTTTCAACGTTTACCTGCATCGCGATTCGGATTTTCGCCGCTACCTGACCCATCTGCTCGCCAAGAGCGGAGACCGTCCGGTGGTGCTTAGTGAGACCGGCCTGGATACCCTGCGCGAAGGTGAAGAGCAGCAGGCACAGCTGCTGAAATGGCAATCGCGCGCCGCGTTCGAAACCGGCCTGTCGGGCTTCATCGTTTTTGCGTTCACCGACGCGTGGCACACCG
>DASXNP010000008.1:0-2942 GCA_036494985.1 Binataceae bacterium (SeqCode) | reverse complement strand
CCCTCCAACCCTTGGAAGACGGCGAGATCGGCTTGCTTGCCTATTTCGATCTAGCCAACGCTAGTTCCATATCTGCGATCCTGACCGGGGATCTGGGCTGGGCCGCCAACCAAAGGGTAATGCTCTTAGGCCGCGCACCGTCGGCCGAAGCGCGTGGATGTGCGCTCGCGATGGATCAATTCGCCCGAGCGCAAACCGCATCAGCCCCGCGCGCGTCGATCCCCGGCCCGCTGCGTTTCGAGTTTGCCGATCTACCGGTTGCGGCGGCCGACCGGGCGACCTCTGAGGTCCTCGACCTGGCTAAAGTGGCTGCCAATTTAAGAGCCGCGCTCTTGGTCGATCTCGATCGCGAGCGCATAGTCCGCGCTGTCATCGAGGCCGTTTCCCGCCTCAAGCGCCGGGACCATCGGCGGCGGCGAGACGCGATCGAAATGATCGGGCGGAAGGTGGGAATAAGCCGGCAAGTCCTCGACGCCTCGATTGATGCGCTGCTCGCTCCGTTCCACGAAGAAGCAATTCGCGCCGCCGCTTCCCGTCTGAAGCTTACTGGTGAGCTTATCGGATTCATCATGGCGGGAAACGTGGTGGGGGCGGGAATTCACGAAGTGCTGCTGGCCCTGATTTGCGGGGCGGCGGTGATGGCTAAGTCCTCGTCCGCCGAACCCTATTTCTTGCGCGCCCTGGCGGAAACTATCGCCCGAGTCGATCCCGAAGTCGCCAACCGGATTGCGGTGCTGAGCTTCACCCGTGAGAGGTCCGACCTGTCAGCGCGCTTGCGCGCCCTGTGTGAGAAGATGGTGGTCTACGGGGACGATTCGACGCTCGAAGCCCTCCACGGCAGCGGCCTGGTCGGGTTCGGCAGCAAGGCAAGCGGTGCCTTGGTCGCCGCCGAGGCGCTGCGAGCCGATGAAAGAAGGGCCGCCGTTGGCGCACTCGCCCGCGACGTCGTCCTGTTCGAGCAAAGAGGCTGCTTATCGCCCAGCCATGTGTTCGTGGTCGGACGGCGAGAAGTTAGTCAGCGATTTTCGGCTGCTCTTGGCGCCGAGCTCGAAAAAACGGCTCGCGGAGATTTTCCGCCGGCGCGGCTTAACCTAAACCTCGCCGCACAGATTCAAGCGGTGCGGGAGGCGGCTCGCTGGCGCAAAATCGCGGGGGCTTCGCTGGACCTCCTTGAGGGAGGAGGGCTTCAATGGACCATCGTCAGCGAGCCGGACGCACGATTCATCGTTTCACCTGGCTACCGGACGGTCTTCGTCAGCGCGGTAGAGGATGTTGACGACTTCAAGCGCAGACTCTTGGGGTTCGAGGGTCGCATCGAAGGGTTTTCCGTCGCCGATCCAAAGTCGGAGCTCGGCGGCTTCGTTTCGTATCTCCGCTCGATAGGCGTTGGGTGGATCTGTCCGCCGGGCTCGGCGCAATCGCCCCCGCTCATGTGGCCTCATGGTAACGGGGCGTTTCTCGGCCCTCTGCTGCTCCCCGAGACGGCTTGATGCACGACCTCAAGCGCGACTTTCTGCGTTACCTCGCGCAGACCTCAGACTCGCCGATCGGATTGGAGATCGAACGGGCCGAGGGGTCGTGGCTCTATTGCTCAGGTGGTCAGCGGTATCTCGACTTCATCTCGGGAATTGGGGTCTCCAATCTCGGCCACGGAAATCCCGAAGTGCTGGGCGCGATCGAGCGGCAGGCCAAGCGCCATCTTCACGCAATGGTATACGGCGAGTATGTGCAACGTGCGCAGGTGGAGTTGGCGGCGAGACTGGCCGGTGTCCTGCCGCCGAGCCTGAACCGTATCTACTTGACCAACAGCGGAGCCGAAGCGATCGAGGGTGCAATGAAGGTCGCGCGCAAGCACACGGGGCGGGCCGGATTCGTTGCGTTTGATGGCTGCTATCACGGCGACACCACCGGCGCGATGGCGTTGGGCGGAAACCCGGTTTTCCGTAGTCCTTTTGGCACCCTCATCGGGCCGGTGCGGCATTTGCCATACGGCGAGGCCGGCGAGCTCAGGCGCATCGATGATTCGATTGCTGCGGTGGTTGTCGAACCGATTCAAGCCGAAGGCGGAGTCCGAATTCCGAGCTTGGATTTCATGGGTGGCTTGCGCAGGCGCTGCGATGAGGTCGGAGCAACCCTAGTCTTCGATGAAGTTCTGACCGGCTTCGGGAGAACCGGCCGGCTCTTCGGCTTCGAGCATTTTGGCGTGGTCCCGGATTTGATTGTGCTGGCGAAAGCTCTAGGCGGCGGACTGCCATTAGGCGCGTTCTGTGGCAGCGACCAGCGGATCGGGACGCTGGCGCACGATCCCCCGCTTGGCCACATCACAACGTTCGGGGGTCATCCGCTGTCCTGTGCGGCAGGGCTTGCAGCGCTGAACGTTACGCTGCGCGAGAAACTGTGGGAGCGGGCCGCTTTGCAGGGCGCAAAACTCATTGCGTCGCTGCGCGATTTGGTCGCGGAGCAAATGGTCGCGGTTCGAGGTATGGGGCTCCTGATCGGGATCGAGTTTCGCGCACCGGCACTCGCGCAAGCGTTTGTCGCGCGGACCATCGAACGGGGGGTAATAATCAATTGGACACTCAACGCCGAGCGGGTCGTGCGGCTCGCACCGCCGCTTACAATCGGCGATGAGGAGCTCGAATTCGCGCTGCACGCGATGGGCGAAGCGTTGCGGGAGTTGCGATAAAATTTCGCAAACGATGGAAGCGGACAAGCGTTTTGCCGAGGGTGGGTGCGGTTGATGCGGGGCGAGTTCGAACTAATCGATCGCCTGTGTCGGGGTCTGCGAGCTAGTCGGCGCACCATCCTAGGCCCCGGCGACGACTGCGCGATAGTCGCGCGGTCGCGGTGGCCGTCGGTTATTACCGTCGACTCGATGGTAGAGGGTCGCCATTTCAAGCTCGGCTGGGGAACCCCGGAGCAGATCGGCGCGCGCGCGGTGC
>DASXNP010000007.1:0-2596 GCA_036494985.1 Binataceae bacterium (SeqCode) | reverse complement strand
GCAGGAAAGCCGGCGCGAGTTCAATGAACTCAATCAGAAAAGCCGCGACGCGCAAATGATGGGGAACGTCTACGAGTCGGGCCTCTTCTCATCGGTCGAAGTCGTCAGTTCACTCACCTTGGGTGTAATTTTGCTGGTCGGCGGTAACCAGGCAATTCATCACGTGATCGGGATTGGCACTCTGGCGGCTTTCTTCGAGTACACCCGCCAGTTCTTCAACCCGCTGCGCGAGATGTCTACCAAGTACACTACCCTGCAGTCGGCGCTCGCCTCCGCTGAACGGGTGTCAGCCCTGATGGAAGAACCGCACACCATTGCGAGTCCGCCCGCGCCGCGCGCTCCTGCGCACCGGCGGGGCGAGATCGTCTTCGATCACGTCGATTTCGCTTATCGCGCGAACGAAGCGGTACTCAAGGACCTAAGCTTTCGCGTGGAACCGGGGCAGAAAATCGCGATCGTCGGAGCAACCGGCGCTGGCAAGACCACCATCATTAAGCTGCTCAATCGCTTCTACGACGTCACAGCAGGCCGCATCCTGGTTGACGGGGTCGACGTCCGCGATTGGGATCTTGGCGACCTCCGCCGCGAGATCGGGCTGGTCCAACAAGATGTAGCGCTCTTTACCGGAGACGTTTTTGAGAACATTCGCCTTGCGCGAACCGACCTTGCGGAATCCGAAGTGCGCAAGGCGCTCAAACGGGCGCAGGCTTTGTCGTTCGTCGAACGCTTTCCCAATCGGCTTCATGAGCGGGTAAGCGAACGAGGGTCAAACCTTTCCGCCGGTCAGCGGCAGTTGCTTTCGTTTGCCCGCGCGCTCGTCTACGACCCGCGCATCCTGGTAATGGACGAGGCTACCTCCAGTGTCGATAGCGAAACCGAGCGCCTCATCCAACGCGCCCTCGACGAGTTGCTCCAGGGACGCACTGCCCTGATCATCGCTCATCGCCTCTCCACCATCGAGAAGGCCGACCGCATAATGGTGATGAGCCACGGAATGGTGCGCGAAAGCGGCACCCATGACGAGCTTCTGGCCCGCCGCGGCCTTTACTTCCGCCTCTTCGAACTTCAATATGCCTCGGGCGACTCGCCGCAAACGCAGGCTGCCGCCGACTGAACGCTTCGCTGCGTGTCCTTTTCGAAAACCACCTCCGCATCGCGCCTGACCGCCTCGACGCTTGCGCTTTGCTACTGCCTGCTTTCAGGATGCGATCTCTCGTATCTGGCCCGTGGTGGTTACGAGGCGGTGCGACTGCTCTGGAACCGCAAGCCAATCAGCAGCGAGCTGGCGACCGGAGACGTGTCGCGCGACAGTCGCGACAAACTCGAAACTGTTCTCCGCGTCCGCGATTTCGCGCGCGAGCAGCTCGGCCTCAATGTCGGCGGTGCTTACGAAACGATCACGAGCGTGGATGCGGGTGCGATCACCTGGGTGGTGATGGCTGCTCCCCGCGATTCGCTTACCCCTTATGAATGGTGGTTTCCGATCGTGGGCGCGGTCCCCTATCGGGGCTATTTCAACAAGGCCGACGCCGAGACCGAGGCCCGAAAGCTCCAAGACAAGGGCTACGACACCTTCGTCCGCGCCGCGGTCGCCTTTTCCAGTCTCGGATGGTTCGACGATCCGGTGCTCTCTAACATGCTCAATTTGGATCGGGTCGAACTCGCCAGCGTGATCATCCACGAGCTGTTCCATCGCACCTATTTTGCGCCCGGACAGGTCACGTTCAACGAATCCGCTGCCAACTACGTCGGCGATCGCGGCGCGGCCGATTTCTTCGCCGCGACCAGCGGTGCTGAGTCTGAAGACGCAAAAGCGGCGCGTGCGCTGATGCAATCCAATCTGCGGTTCGCCGAGTTTCTACTCCAAGCAGAAGCTCAACTGCTTCGACTTTACTCGAGCAAGCTGCCCCCTGCACAGATACTCGCCCGCAGACCAGCCGCCTTTCAAAAAATTCAAACCGACTACGCGCACCTCAAGCCGCAGCTCTATGGTCTCTCGCGCTTCGATCTCGACGAGCAGCCGTTCAACAACGCGGTGTTCCTCAGCTACCGGATTTATTTTCATGACCTCTGCGATTTCGCAGCGGTCGAAGCTCTCCACCACGACGACACCCGCGCGGCAATCGCGGCGATAATTTCGCTGGCCAAATCAAATCCATCCGATCCCTCCTATGCCATCTGGCAGGCTACCCAAAGCGGCCGCAGTTCGCCCTGATTTACACTTGCGCGTGGGAGGCGTCCGAGCTAATAGGGGGTCTGTCAGGCTTGGTGTGGGGCGGGTGAGGGCGGTTCATGGCTAGGTCAATCGCGCGTCGTGAAGGAGGGATTGCAATGGCAGCAGTAAAAGCTATTCCCGAAGGCTACGGCACGGTTACGCCTTTCTTAAGCGTAAAGCAGACCGCCAAGCTCATCGATTTCCTCAAGAGTGCGTTTGGTGCTCAGGAAGTGATGCGGATGCCCGGGCCGGGCGGCATGGTAATGCACGCCGAGATCAATATCGGCAACTCACGACTGATGCTTAGCGAAGCGACGCAAGCCGCGCCGTCATCGAGTTCGTTCTACTTGTATGTGAACGATGTAGACGCGCAATACCAGC
>DASXNP010000006.1:0-8302 GCA_036494985.1 Binataceae bacterium (SeqCode) | reverse complement strand
GAGGGTTTTTGCTTTGGTTCGCGCTTCTTCTTGAGCGGTCTAGGTTCCACCGTCGTCCACACAATCGGCACATTGTCCGCAACCGCGGGCCCGGATCCAGGGTTCGGCTGCCTATTTAGACTTAACTGTCGCGGACCGATGGACCCAAGCGCCTGACACCAACTCGCAGCGACGGGCCTCTCGTGCGATGGTGCAATCGCGGCCCCCGTGGTCCGCTTCATCGCGAGCGGGTCAGGGGCGGTCTTTCATCGCACGAACGGACGGCTAATCCACGCAGAAGTACGGCCCCGGTATCTAACCCAGCACCGGGGTCGAAGGCTCGACCTTGGTGCGCACCGGAGCCCGGCGTACCCCGGATGTGGCGACCACCCCAACCGTGCGAGGTTAGGTGGCCGAAAATCGGTCCGGCCCTTTTCGTAGTTGACAGCAGTTGGCCGAGTCGTTAGGTTCAAAGCCGATGAGGCTCATGAAACAGGTTCGGGCGAGCAGTTGGCGTTGGCATGTGCACATGTCCGCCTGCGCGCCGGTTTCGTGAGCAATTAACTAAGCGAAATCGGATTCCGAAAGGGCCGCAGGTGAGTAACCGGCGGCTCTTTTCGATTTTAAGAGGGTCGCGGCGGCAACCCGGAAGAAGACCAGCACGGGGTGAGTCCGTGAGGAACGAGACGATGAACAAATCGACACCCAATCAAGAGGAATTCGAATCGCTGGCGGCGCTCGGCTACAATCTGATTCCAGTTTGCCGCGAGATACCGGCGGATCTCGAAACCCCGGTAGGCGCGTTTCTCAAGGTCGAGCGCGGCGACTATTCGTTCCTGCTTGAGAGCGTCCGCGGCGGCGAGAAATGGAGCCGCTACACCTTCCTCGGAACCGAACCGTCGCTGGTGCTGCGTGCTCGCGGCCAGCATTTCGAGGTGATCTGTCCCGGTCGCGCGGTCGAAGTGCGTCGGGTGGAAGACCCGTTCGAAGCGCTGCGGCTTGAAGTTCAGCGTTTTAAGGCACCAGAGATCAAGGGACTGCCGCGATTCTTTGGTGGTGCGGTTGGATTTCTGGCGTATGACATCGTTCGTTTCTTCGAACGGCTGCCCAAACAAGCGCGCGACGATCTCAACGTGCCCGATCTGATCATGATGCTGACCGACACGATGCTGGTCTTCGACAACGTGCGGCAGACCATCAAGATAATCGCAAACGCCGCCTTGGAGGATTTTCACTCCTCGAAAGCCGCCTACAGCGCCGCCAGCAGCAAAATCGACGAAATGATCGCGCGGCTCGCTTCGCCGCCGCCGCTGCCCTGCCTGGATGATTCGGCGCCGAATCGCAGGGCGCCGACCGCGATCTCCTCGAATCAAACCCGCGAAGGTTATCAGTTGATGGTTCTGGCCGCCAAGGAATACATCGCAGCGGGCGATATCATCCAGGTAGTTCCGTCCCAACGCTTCGAGGCGCCGCTGAGCGCGCATCCGTTCAATCTCTATCGGAGCCTGCGCGCGATAAATCCGTCGCCTTATATGTTCTATCTTAAGATGGGTGACCACACGCTGGTCGGTGCATCTCCGGAGGTGATGGTGCGGTTGGAGGGACGCGAGATCACGCTCCGGCCGATCGCCGGCACCCGCCCGCGCGGGATCACCGAAGCCGACGATGCGGCGCTCGAACTCGAGCTCTTGGCCGATCCGAAAGAGCGCGCCGAGCATGTGATGCTGGTCGATCTCGGCCGCAACGATGTCGGGCGAGTCGCCGAAGTAGGCTCGGTGGAAGTCACTGAGCTGATGGTAGTGGAACGCTACTCACACGTGATGCATATCGTGTCCAACGTCCGCGGCAAGCTGCGTGACGGCGCCGACGCATTCGATGCGTTTCGCGCGACTTTTCCCCAAGGGACACTTTCGGGGGCGCCGAAAATCCGCGCGATGGAAATAATCGATGAACTCGAGCCGGTGCGCCGCGGAATCTATGGCGGGGCGGTCGGATACTTCAGCTTCACCGGAAACATGGACACGGCGATCGCGTTGCGCACGATGCTGGTCAAGAATGACCAGGTATACATCCAAGCGGGCGGCGGTGTCGTGGCCGACTCCGATCCGGAGGCTGAATATCAAGAGTCAATCAACAAGGCCAAGGCGATGGTGAACGCACTCTCGGGCGCGCGCGAGTTCGAAGCGGCCTCGCGCAGAGAGCAGGTCGGGGGCGGAGCGGTGAAATGAAGAAGGTCCTGATGCTCGACAACTACGATTCGTTCACCTTCAACCTGGTTCAGTATCTCGGAGAATTGGGAGCGGATGTGATCGTGAAGCGCAACGATCAGATCGATTGCCAATCGGCGCGTGCGCTGAAGCCCGACGCTCTAGTGATCTCGCCTGGTCCCTGCACACCAAAAGAGGCCGGGGTCTCGGTCGAGTTCTTGCGTCGGTTTGCGGGCAACCTTCCGATACTGGGCGTCTGCCTGGGTCACCAATGCATCGCAGAGGCGTTTGGCGGCCGGATCGTTCGCGCGGGCCGCTTGATGCACGGCAAGACTTCGCCGATTTGGCACGATGGCAAGACGATCTTCTCCGATATCCCCACCCCATTTCACGCGATTCGTTACCACTCGCTGCTGATCGAGCCCGAGTCGCTTCCCGATTGCCTGGAGGTTACGGCGAAGACCGCAGAGGGTGAGATAATGGGCGTGCGGCACAAGCGGTTCGCGATCGAGGGCGTGCAGTTCCACCCTGAATCGATTCTGACCGAGCACGGTAAAAGGCTTTTGAGTAATTTCCTCGCGATGGCTCCTCGATGAAGTTGCCCGAAGCAGTTGCCACGCTGGTCGCGGGGCATTCGCTTAAGGCGCTGCAATGCGCTCAAGCGTTCGAAGAGCTGCTTGATCCGGCCACCTCCGATGCGAACATCGCGGCATTTCTGAGGGCACTGCGGGCCAAAGGCGAGAACGCGGACGAAATCGCGGGAGCCGCGAAGACCATGCTGGCCCGCGCATTGCCGGTCGATCTCGGAGCGGGCGACGAACTGCTTGACACCTGCGGGACCGGCGGCGACCGCATCGGCACCTTCAATATTTCCACCGGTGCCGCGCTGATTGCGGCGGCGGCGGGCGTAAAGGTCGCCAAGCATGGAAATCGCGCGGCCAGCGGGCGGGTTGGCGGCGCCGACGTTCTTGAAGCGCTTGGCGTGAAGCTCGACCCCCCGATCGAGGGACTCCGCCGATGCCTCGAGCGGGCCGGAATATGTTTTCTGTTTGCGCCGAAATTCCATCCGGCGTTGGTCCGTTTGGCGCCAATTCGGCGCGCGATCGGGGTGCGCACGATTTTCAATCTGCTCGGCCCGCTGTGCAATCCAGCACAGGCCGGTCGCCGCCTGATCGGAGTTGCCGACAAGTCGTTGGCACGGCCGGTCGCGGAAGCGGCCTTGGCGCTCGATCTCAAGCACCTGCTCGTGATTCACAGCGACGACGGTCTCGACGAGATCTCGAGCAACGCGCAGACTACCCTAATCAGCGTGCGCAACGGCCGCCTAAGCGAGACCCGGCTTGATCCCCGTTCGGTCGGAATTGCTCCCGGGCGGCCTAATGAAATCGTAATCTCGAGCCTCAATCAGGCGGTATCGATGTTGCGCGAGTCGCTCGCATCGCAAGGCGGCGGAGCGCACGATGTGCTCGCACTCAACGGCGGCGCCGCGATATATGTGGGCGGTCGCGCTGATTCGATCGAAGAGGGAATCAGCCTTGCGCGCGATGTCCTACGCGAGGGCAGAGCGCTCGCTACGCTTGAAGCCCTTCGCAGCCAAAGCAGGGGAGGGTGCATTGAGTTCGATACTTGAGCAAATCTACGCGGCCAAGCGGACCGAACTCTCACGCCTTAAGAGTGTGGTCGGGCTCGATAAGGTCGCCGCTCAGGCCCGTCTTGCGCCCGCCGCGCGCGATTTCATAGCTTCGCTCAAGTCCCGCCGCCCGGCGATTATCGCTGAGATCAAACGCGCGTCGCCAAGCAAAGGTGATATCATGCCGGGTCTTGAGCCGGCCGCCGTCGCGCGCGAATACCAGGCAGCCGGTGCCGCGGCGATTTCGGTTCTTACTGATGTTCACTTCAAAGGTTCCATCGACGACTTGCGCGCGGTTCGAGCCGCGGTCGATCTGCCGCTGCTGCGCAAAGACTTCATTTTCGATCCCTACCAGGTGCTTGAGGCGCGAGCGGCGGGCGCGGACTGCATCCTGCTGATCGCCGCCATGCTCTCGGACCCCGAACTCCGATCCCTGGCGGCGCTTGCGGACGAGCTTGGTATGGCTGCTCTCATCGAAGTTCACCAGCCTGCAGAGCTGCGGGCGCCCGCTATCGCCGATGCGCCTCTGCTAGGAGTTAACAATCGCGATTTGCACACCTTCGTCACCGATATAGCGGTTACGGAATCGCTCCTAGCGGACTATAAGGGCTGCGCGACGGTTGTTGCCGAAAGCGGCATCGAGAAGCCCGCAGACATCCGCCGCCTCTATCGTGCCGGGGCGCGAGCTTTTCTCGTCGGCGAGAGCCTGCTGCGCCAGGGAGCGCCCGGTGTGAAGCTCGGCGAGTTGCTGCGGTCCCTCGACGACGTTGCGCAACAGCTGGCATCACGATGAGTCCGGTCGTAAAGATCTGCGGGGTTACGCGTCCTCAAGATGCGGCGTTGGCGGCAGCTTATGGCGCCGACTGGATCGGCATCAACTTCTATTCGGGCAGTCCGCGCTTCGTGGACGCAGGCCGGGCCCGTGAGATCGTCTCTGCGATCGACGGTCGCGCAAAGGTGGTCGGAGTCTTCGTCAACTGGTCACGCGCAGAGATCGAGGCCGTCTATAGAGACCTCAAGCTCGATTTGCTCCAATTCAGCGGCGACGAAGATGATTCGATTCTGACCGGATGGCCGATTCCGGTAATTAGGTCGTGGCGGCTTAAACCCGGAACCTCACCCGATCTACGATCGTCGCGCGCGGATTTTGTCCTGCTCGACTCTTGGGACTCATCGAAATTCGGCGGAACCAGTCTCGCAATTGGTCTGGACCGCTTGCGCGGGCTCGATCTCAGCCGGGCGATCGTGGCGGGCGGACTTCGGCCGGAGAATGTTGCGGCGGCGGCCTCAATGGGACCTTACGGAGTCGACGCCGCCAGCGGCCTCGAAAGCGCGCCCGGAATCAAGGACGCCGGAAAAATTAGGAGCTTCATCGCCAATGCAAAATCAGTCCGGGCCTAGCCTTCCTGATCGCCAAGGACGGTTTGGTCAGTTTGGCGGACGCTACGTAGCCGAGACCTTGATGCCGGCGCTGCGCGAGCTCGAAATCGCCTACCGAAAGGCGCGCCACGATCCCAAGTTTCGCAACGAGCTTGCCCATCTTTCTGGCGAATACGTGGGCCGCCCCACGCCGCTGTATTTCTGCGCAAACCTTACCGGGCGCCTACAGGGCGCGAAAATCTATCTGAAGCGCGAGGACCTCTGCCATACCGGGGCCCACAAGGTAAACAACACCCTTGGCCAGGCGCTGCTCGCGGTCCGAATGGGCAAAACGCGGCTTACGGCGGAAACTGGCGCAGGTCAGCATGGCGTCGCGACCGCCACCATGGCGGCACGTTTTGGGCGCGAATGCGAGATCTTCATGGGCTCGGTCGACATCGAGCGCCAATCACTCAACGTATTTCGCATGAGGCTCTTGGGCGCGAAGGTCAATCGGGTCGAGTCGGGCAGCAAGAGCCTAAAGGACGCGATGAACGAAGCGCTCCGCGACTGGATCGCGAGTGTCGGTAATACTTACTACCTGATCGGAACCGCCGCCGGTCCGCATCCCTACCCGATGATCGTGCGCGACTTCCAAGCCGTGATCGGCAAAGAGACTCGCGCACAGACCATTAAGCGCGAAGGCCGTCTTCCCGACGTCCTGGTCGCCTGCGTCAATGGCGGCTCGAATGCGATCGGTATCTTCTATCCGTTTTTGAAAGACGCGGGCGTTCGCATGATTGGCGTCGAGGCGGCGGGATTGGGACTCAGTGGTCCAAATCATGCCGCGACGTTATCGCTCGGCAGCGTCGGTGTGTTGCACGGCAACCGGACCTACCTGCTCCAGGATGAGCTGGGTCAGATTCGCGAGACCCACTCGATCGCCGCCGGTCTGGATTATCCCGGGGTCGGCCCTGAGCATAGCTGGCTCAAGGACACGCGCCGCGCGCAATATGTGTCGGTCACCGATGCAGAGGCGCTCGACGCGCTCAAGCTGCTGTCAGAAACCGAGGGAATAATACCTGCGCTCGAAAGTTCCCACGCGCTCGCGCATGCGATCAAAATCGCCGCGACTATGGCGAAGGATCAAATCATGGTGGTCAACCTATCGGGCCGCGGTGACAAGGATATGCAAACGGTTGCGCGAGCATTCGGAGTCAATCTCTAGGTCGCCGGCAAGATGCGGACCGACGGCAACAAGAGTGGACGCATCGCGCAGAAATTCGCCGAACTGAAGGCGCGCGGCGAGGCTGCGCTAATTCCTTTTGTGGTGGCCGGCGATCCCGATCTCGATCATACCAAGATGCTGGTGCGCGAGCTGGAATCAGCCGGCGCGGACCTGATCGAACTGGGGGTTCCTTTTTCAGACCCGATGGCGGATGGTCCGGCCAATCAACGAGCGCTCGCGCGCGGGCTGGCCGCTGGCGCAACGCTGCGCGCGATTCTCTCGACGGTAAAGGAACTGCGCGCCGAGACTCAGATCCCGATAATCCTGTTCGGCTACTACAATCCGATTTTGCACTACGGCTGCGAGCGGCTGTGCGCCGATGCAGCCGCCGCGGGCGTGGACGGACTGCTCGTGGTCGATCTGCCGCTCGAAGAGAGCGCGGAGCTCGATCGCCCCGCGCGCGCCTCGCGGCTCGATCCGATTCGGCTTCTCGCTCCGACCACTCCGCTGGATCGCAGCCGCAGGATCGCGCGCAGCGCCAGCGGCTTCCTGTACTACGTCTCCGTAGCCGGCGTGACCGGTGCGCGCGATAGGGTCGGCGATGACGTCGAGCAGCACGTACGCGATCTGAAGAGCATTACCAAGCTCCCCATCGCCGTGGGGTTCGGTATCTCGCAGGCCGAACACGCGGCCCAGGTGGCGAAATTTGCCGACGGCGTGGTGGTCGGCAGCAAGCTCTCGCTACTGATTGAAGAGTATGGAAAATCCGCCCCCATGGTCGCATCGGTTAAAGGTCTCATCCGTGACATGAAGTCCGCGATGCGCAAGGCGCGGTTGACCGACAACCCGGCCGCGGGCGCGGGATGGGGGTCGTGATGCCGGCACGAAAACCTAAGGCATTACTTCAAAATGGGACCGTCGCAAGCTCAAGCAGTGCTGCGCCGGAACAATCCAGCGAAGCGCCTGCGCCCATTGCCTCCGGTACGGCAACCGCAGATGACATGTGGATCAAGTGCTCGTCGTGCGCAGCCATCGCGTTTCGCAAGCGGGTCGAACGAAATTTGAACGTTTGCTTGAAGTGCGGAAATCACTTCCGTCTGACCGTCGAGCAGCGCTTAGCGGTGACCGCCGATCGGGGGAGCTGGCGGGAAATGCTGGCGAGCGTAAGGGCTGGCGACCCGCTGGAATTCGTGGACAGCAAACCCTATCCGCAGCGGATCGCGCAGGCAAGGGCGAAGAGCGGACGGGCGGAAGCGATCACCGTCGGAACTTGTACGATTGAGGGGATTGCGGTCGCACTCGGTGTAATGGAATTTGAGTTTCTTGGCGGCAGCATGGGAATCGCGGTAGGCGAAAAGCTCGCGCGCCTTTTCGACTATGGGGGAAAGCATCGACTGCCGGTGGTAGTGTTCTGCGCTTCGGGCGGAGCCCGCATGCAGGAGGGTGCGCTTTCTCTGATGCAGATGGCGAAGGTATCGACCGCGATCGCGGCGTTTCGCGACCTGCGCTTGGCCTATATCTCGGTTCTTTGCGACCCCACCACTGGAGGCGTAGCCGCTTCGTTTGCGATGCTCGGCGATGTTAACCTCGCGGAACCCGGCGCCACAATCGGATTCTCCGGACGTCGAGTGACGATGCAGACCACAAACCAGACGTTGCCGGAGGATTTTCAAACCTCCGAGTTTCTACTCGCGCACGGGATGCTCGACACGATTGTGCCGCGCTCGCAGATGCGGGCTACTCTCGCGCGCCTGCTCAGCATCCTGAGAGTCTCGCGCCGTTAACGCGGCGATGGACCAAGTGTCATAACCGACGAGCCGCATGCTCTCGAGGAGCGTTTCGCACGGCTCCGTGCGGCGCTTCTAAGGAAGACCGGATGTGACCGAAGCCGCCGCGCTT
>DASXNP010000005.1:0-4170 GCA_036494985.1 Binataceae bacterium (SeqCode) | reverse complement strand
GAGCACGTCGGGTAAGTAGAAACGGCCGGCTCGTCCGGCCAAAGGGCGGCGGGGAGTCTTAACCTCCGGCCACTGAAGTCGACAAACAAGCGACCGAGACTTAGAACTCGTAACCTTCGGCGACGAACTTACGGCGGCGCTGCAGGTACCCATCCTGCACCGCTCCGTAGAGGTCGACCGCATAACGATCAACGTCTTCGAAGAGGGTCAGATTGAGTGAGCGGTAGTTGACCGCGTCGGCGGCCGCGGCACCGGCACGCGAGGGCATGCTGATATACAGGGGCAGGAGATAAGACATCGGATTCATCGCGCCGTCGGCGGCCAGACCGACACTGTCTCTGACGTTGGAAGGGCCGAAAAATGGCAGCACCAGGTAGGCGCCCTCACCGACGCCGTAGCGGCCAAGGGTAAGCCCAAAATCATTGTTGTGCTGCTTAAGCCCGAACCATTCGTCGGCAGGATCGAAGAAGCCGGCCACGCCAACTGTTGAATTGATCAGGAAACGGCTGACTTCCGTGCCGGCCTCCACCATCCGCAACTGGAAGAGATTGTTAGCGAAGCGCGGTATGACGTTGGCGTTGTCAAAGAAACGACGCACGCTCTGACGGGCCGGTTTGGGGGCGACCGTCGCCCAGCCCTTTCCCAGTGGATGCACCACGTAGTCGTCGAGCTTGCGGTTGAAGGTGAACATGGGCTCGTTGAACCAAGCCAGCGGGTCCGACTCGGGCTGCTGCTGCGCCGCTGGGTTGGTGGGGGCCTGCTGGGCATGCGCGGCCGGGGGCGTCGCCCATAGACACAGTGCTGCTATGAACGGAAAAAAAATGCTCTTGCGTGCCACGGTGCCACGGCTCCTCCGGGTCCCAATTGGACGAAAGGAAACTCTAGCATGGGCAGTTGAGGGTTAGAAGTCCAGTCGGGTGAATGGGTTCTACCGCTGAATAGAGCCCTACAGCGTCTTTTCGCGAGCGAACGGGTGAATTGGAGCTGAGCTTAATTGATGGCCGGAAAGAGCTTGATCTGTGCCGCCTCGCGCACACGAAAGAATGAAGTCCGATGGATCGGCGAAGGGCCGAGGCGGCCAACTGCCGCAATATGGCCGGCGGTGCAGTAGCCCTTGTGGACCGCGAAGCCGTATCCGGGGTACCGCGAATCGAGGTCGCGCATCATGCGGTCCCGCTCGACCTTCGCGATTATCGAGGCCGCGGCGATGCAGAAGCTTTTGCGGTCACCGCCCACAATGGCCGTTTGAGGAATCGTAAGCGAGGGATTGCGCCGCCCATCGACGAGGACGTGCTGAGGTTGGAGCGCGAGCGACTGGATAGCGCGAATGGTTGCAAGCACAGTAGCGTGGTAGATGTTGAGACGATCGATCTCGCCGACGTCGGCGGTCCCGAGCCCGACCGTGACCGCTCGATCGCGGATGATCGGATAGAGCTCCTCGCGTTGCTCGGGACGCAGTTGCTTGGAGTCGTGGACCCCTTTGATGAACATCTCCGGACGAAAGATGACGGCAGCGGCTACGACTGGCCCAGCCATCGGACCTACGCCTGCTTCATCGACCCCGGCGACGACTTCGATCCCGTCGTGCCATAACCTGCGTTCGTAACGAAGATCCGCGCGCCTTCGCATCCCAGCTATCCTCTAGTAAGTCGCGCCTGCGACTGCCGGCCCTGATTATGAGACTGTTGGGCGCGATCACCAACCCCGACCACGAGCGGGAGGCGACCGTTATCCCCAAGCGGAGGCTCGCCCGGCCCGAGAGCACCTCTGAGCTCCGGCGGGCCTAGCCGTCGTTAGGAGCTACCTACGGTTTGAGGAGGCACCAGGTTTGGAGGGTCCGGTACCCCAATCTGACGGCAAGAGCTTCTGCCGCCATTTGCACGTCTCCCCAAGCGTGCTTCCCGTCGTCATGCTTCCCGGTGCTCGCGCCGAAATTCGAATCTCGGGGCCAACGGAGGAGCGACCGCCGCTGATTGTCGACGGTTCTCTCGAAACTCGGTTGCGTGGATAAACACGATGATATCGACCGTGTTCCGTAGTTTGCTTAACCTTTCTGCCGCCGCAGACAGTCTTGTCCGTCTTGGGTGAAAGGGCGTCCGTCGATGCGACCGATCGAGATCACTTTAGCTTCAAACTCGTGGCCGGCCTCAGGCTCCGCTTGCTTGAGTTCAAAACTGGCGCTACGCACCCTTGCCCATTTCAGCGGTATCGTAGTCGCAGAATGCGGCGATGTCGCGCGCCAGTCGGGAGGAATTGAGGGCCTGCATCATTCCCCGCACCGGTACCGTATCGATTTCTCGCTCCGGAATAACCAAGTCGTATCGCTCCTCATGCCAGGTCACGAACTCCAAGTCGTACGCCTCGGCCGCAATCTTGATCGTCACTCCGGCGTCTGCCGCGCCTTCGCTTATCGCGCAAGCAACTTCCAGATGGCCGAAGCGCGTCTGATGATACCCTTGGATCGAAGTGTGCTTGATATGGCGACGTGACAGTTCATCGTCAAGCGCAAGGCGTGCTCCGGAACCTGCCTCGCGATTGACAAGTCGATAGCGCTGATCGACCAGCGCATCGAGATCTCTGATTGGATTGTTCTTGGACGACGCTAGCCCCAACTCCCAGCGGGCGAAATTCACGATTTTAACGCGCTTGTGGCCAAGCGCCCGCCTGGTCGCAGCGCTGTTGTATTCTCCACTGTTCGGATCGCGTAGATGGATCCCAGCTATATGCGCCCGCTCTTCGGCCACCGCGGTCAAAGCCTCGCTGCTTGAACTCGGAACTGGGAATACGGCAATCGACGGGGCCATTCGGGCCAGATGATCGCGCACTATCGCCGCCGCGGGGTCGCAGCCCGCGATCACCAGCGTGGCGTCGATTTCCGAGTGTGATCGCATGGTCGCCACCTCGGCGCGCCCGCGCGATTCCAGTCGTTCGAGGGTTCCCGAAGCCCGTGACAGTTGAAGCATCGCGCGGGCTCGGGGCATCGCAATGAGTCGCCCCGCGACTCGCGCCAGTGCCACGGCTTGATGCGCTCGCTGCTCTGCAGTCGCCTCGCCTCGTGCGCCCTTCCAAATTGCATCCAGCTGTCGATCGCCTTTAGTCTCGAAGAGATTTTCCACGGAATCGTCGAGAAGACTGGCGATCTTGATGGCCACCGCAACCCCGGGCAGATACACCCCGGCCTCGATGGAAGCAAGCGCCTGGCGGGAAATCCCTGCCTGGCGGGCCAGGGCGCTTTGCTTGATGCCGCGCGCAAGGCGCAAGGCGCGAATCTTGTCACCGGCCATGATGCTTGTCATATAAAACGCAAAATGTCATGGAATGTCGCTGCTCGGCAAATCTCCTGATGTTGATTCAATTCGGAAGCCTGCCCGCAGACCTCGGAGAAAAAACCTGATGGGACGAAGGTATGTATCGGTATTCGCGATCCTGGCGCTTTTGACAATTTCAGCGCATGCTGCGTTCGCCGCAGACATCCTGGTCTTTGCGGCTGCAAGCCTCACCAATGCGATGCAACAACTCGGTCCGCCATTCAGTGCTAAGACGGGCAACCACGTCAGCTTCTCGTTTGGATCATCAGGCACTCTTGCCCGCCAGATCACGGCTGGCGCACCCGCTGATGTGTTCTTTTCCGCCGATCAGCCCACGATGCTGCAGGTCGAAGCCTCCGGGCGGATTAACAAAGCAGAGGTGCGCAACCTCTTGTCGAATCGCCTCGTTGTGGTCATTCCGGCCGACTCGACCCTAACGATTTCGGCGGCTTCCGACCTCAGCAAGGTAGGGTCGATCGCGACTGGTGACCCCAAGTCTGTGCCGGTCGGAATCTACGCGAAGGCATGGCTCGAATCGCTGCATATGTGGGATTCTCTCGCGCCACATATTATACCCGCCCTTGACGTGCGCGCTGCTCTCGCTGCGGTCGAAA
The DNA here is from genome assembly GCA_036494985.1 of Binataceae bacterium (SeqCode). Classification (GTDB taxonomy): domain Bacteria; phylum Desulfobacterota; class Binatia; order Binatales; family Binataceae; genus DASXNP01. Next base: position 248 of record DASXNP010000005.1, on the reverse strand, counting down.
CGCAGGCGGCCAAAGCTGGCATCGTATACGCAACCGACGCCGCGATTTCCAAGAGGGTGAAGGTCGCATTCGTCGTGCCCGAGGACCAGACCCCGCCGATCGTCTATCCGGTCGCGCCCATCGCCGACTCAAAAGAGCTCGCCGCAGCGAAATCGTTTGTTGATTTCCTCGCCGGTGATTCTGCGCGAGCGGTCTTCGAAAACTTGGGATTCAAGATCCTCCAGCATTAGCTTACTAGAAGTTTTCAT
>DASXNP010000004.1:0-4011 GCA_036494985.1 Binataceae bacterium (SeqCode) | reverse complement strand
CGAGAAGTGCGATTGGCTCGTTAAGCAAGCCGGATTCGAGGGCGCGATCGACTACAAGCACGAGAACGTAGGCGAAGCGCTCTCGCGCCATTGCCCCAAAGGTATCGACGTCTACTTTGACAACGTCGGCGGCGAGATTCTTGATCTCGCCCTGGCGAGGCTCGCCGATCGCGCCCGGGTGGTGTTGTGCGGCGCAATCTCACAGTACAACGAGGCGCAGGGGGTTGCCGGCGCGCCTCCGCGAAACTACTTCAACCTGATTTTACATGGTGCGCGCATGGAAGGCTTTCTGGTGCTCCACTACGCAAGCAGGTTTGCGGCCGCGATCGCTGAAATGGCCGGGTGGTATGGCGAAGGTAAGCTCAAGAACCAGGTCGACTTGCAGCATGGATTGGAAAACGCGCCGAAGACAATTATCCGGCTCTTCACCGGCGCCAACCTGGGCAAGCAATTGCTCAAGGTCGCGGACCCGCAGTAGAGGCGACCGACGATGAACGATCTGAACGGTAAGGTCGCGGTAATCACGGGCGGAGCGAGCGGGATCGGATTCGCAACCGCCGCGAAGATGGCACAGCAGGGTGCGCGGATCGTCTTAGCGGACATCGAGGCGTCTGCGTTGGACCAAGCGCTAAGCGACCTTCGCCTTCAGGGAGCAACCGTAAAGGGCGTGGTCTGTGACGTGGGTGACCTCGCTTCGGTAGAGAATCTTGCCCAAAGCGCCTTCGCTGAAATGGGCGCGGTCCACCTCGTTTTCAACAACGCCGGGGTCGCGGTCGGCGGGCCGATCTCTGAGATGAAACATGCCGACTGGGAATGGATTATCCGGGTCGACCTGTGGGGGCCGATTCATGGGGTCGAGGCCTTCCTGCCGCGGATGATCAAGCAAAAGCAGGGTGGTCACGTGTTGTTCACCTCGTCTTTCGCCGGCTTGGTTCCCAATGAAGGTCTCGGGCCGTACTGTGTTGCCAAGTATGGAGTGGTCGCGATGGCCGAGGTTTTGCGCCGCGAGCTCCGCCGGCATGATATCGGCGTCTCGGTCCTTTGTCCGATGCGAGTGGCGACCAATATCGGAAATTCGCAGCGCAACCGGAGCGCGGAATTCGGCGGCGCAGAAGCTTCACCGCGGGTCCAGGATCAGACCGACCTCAACTCGAATCTTGCCGGTCGCGTGCTTGAAGTCGATGAGGTGGCCACCGAAGTCGTCGATGCGATCCTGGCCAATCGCCTCTACATTCTGCCGCACGCGGAGAGCCGCCAATTTCTGCGTCGCCGTTTTGAACGTATCGATCGAACCTTCGACGAGCGTCCCGGAAAATAACCGGGACCCGGAACTCAGCCCAGCAGTTCGATCCCGCGCTCAAACATGCGCGGTGCGGAAAGACCGGTCTCCTCCCATAGCGGGTCGACGCGCTTGCCGCGCCGATGGAGCATCAGGTTGAAGCAAGTGATGACGCCGAAACGAAAGCCGGCGAATGCCCGGAACCAGCGTATTTGATCGGTCGGGATTGGGAACGAAGCCGCTTGCGAGTAGGTAACCGCGATTTCTTCCGGCGACAGCGGCATCGGTCGCTGGTTACCCGCGACGAAGCTGTCGCGGTCCGCAAAAAAGCTGACCCATCCAACGTCGAGCAGAGTCGGACCGATGAGCGCGATCTCCCAATCGATCAGGGCCACAGGCCGCTCCTGGTCAAACAGCACATTGGCCCATTGAAAATCGCCGTGGACGCAGCCGATTCGGGCTTGGACGGGCAGCGTTGAACGAAGCCGCTCCCGGAGCTCCGGCGCGCGCGCGACCACCGCGGGGTCGAGCGTGTCGCGATCGAGCAGATAGTCCAGGCGCTTCATTTCCTCGCCCAGCGCAACCGGCTCGCCGAACGCCTGGCGGCGCGGTTCCCAAGCCACGTTGTGGAGCTCCGCCAAGATCTCGATCCCTTTGCGGGCGAGTCGCTTGACGCCGGCCGGCGCAAGGTCCGATTCGCCAAGCTTGAACGACTCCACGAAGCGATCAACCAGATATGGCCGGCCGAAGAATTCCGGCTCGTCGCCGTACCAGAAGATTTGCGGCACCGGCACGGGTGTGTTGGCCAGCGACGCCATAATCTTCGCCTGCCGTACGATGTCCGCGGGTCCCGAAATTTTCACGCCCGGCGGTGCGATGCGCACGACCATCTTGCCCGACGGATCGCCGCCGTCCGATCGTTCGAGAACGAACCCGTAGCTGAAGCCGGCGTGGCCCGGCATCACTTCGATCGAATGGACGCTCGCGCGCGCGTCGCCGGTTTTGGCCCGAACGAGCTTATGTATTTGCGCGACCGTCTCGTCGGCAATCGCGCTCATCGCCCTCGATCTTGGCGAGCCGCCGTCATCGGCTCAGGTGCTGGCGCCAACGCTGTGATCACCAAGGTTGTGTCGATAGGCCAGCAGCGGCTCGATCGATCCGACCGAGTCCGGCTTGCCCGATGCCGGCAACTTTCGCGCTCCGGGTGTCACTTCAAACGGCGAGGTCAAATTCAACTCCTGGCCTATTTCGCGCACCGCAGGCATCACGTGCTTGGCGATCAGCCGAATGTTGTTCAGCCGATCTTCCTTCGAAATCGGACCGTCGTTCTGCCAGAACGAGAATATTCCGGGGCGCAACGTTTCCAGTACCACGCGCAGCTTCTTGATCACGGTGTCGGGAGTTCCGCAGATCACTTGAAGCGACTGTTCGACCTTCGGAAAGGCTTCGAAGACCTTCCGGCGAGTCTCTTCGATGTCCAGTTCGCTCTCCCGGGCCCGCTCCTGCCACACCGCCGAGCGATGGTCCACTTGCGCGCTGGAAACTTCCTCGCGGGCGCTGCCGTTGGTGGCGCGGTGCGCACCATTTTTGCCATTGGTCGCCGGGGCCTCTTGCGCGCCGCCGCCTAACGATGCCCACGGGCTCTGCTCGTTCGAATCAGGGTCGCTGAATTGCCGCGCGATACGCGCGGTCGCCGCCTTGGAGTTGTACCCCGGCGGGAACATGAAATTCGGACGACCAAAAAGGCTGTAGCCGATTCCCGCGCCGCCGAACATGTCCATCTTCGCGATCTCGCGCGCCTTCTCATCGGTTTCAGCGACGTAAACCTTCTGCAAATAGCCGAAGTTTTCCGGTCCGACCTGGTAGCCTAACTTGGCCGCCGCGTCGCGATAAAAGTTCCACAGCTCGACGGTCGGCTCGAGGAAGGTCGCAAGCGCAACGTACGGATACCGATGCTCGGCGCACCACTCCACGGTTTCGGGACTGAGAAGGCCCGGGATCCAAATGGGTGGGTGAGGCTTTTGCAGCGGCAGGCACCATGGATCGATGAAGCGGTAATGGAAGTGCTTGCCCTCGTAGCGGAAGGGACCAGGTTTGGTCCAGGCCTGCACGACGACTTCATGCGCCTCGTTGAACAGTTCGCGATTGAAGGCCGGATTGGCGTTGCTGGCGAACTGTTCGCTGCCCCCGCCGCGCACCCATCCGCTGACCAGCCTGCCACCGGAGATCATGTCGATGATCCCAAGCTCCTCCGCCAAGCGAAGCGGATTTCCGACTATCGGTAGAGGGTTGCCAAGCAGCACGATTTTGACGCGCCGGGTGATCCTCGCCAGAATCGAAGCTTCGACGTTCATCACCGAGCCCATACAGAACGCGGTGTCGTGATGTTCGTTGAGCATCACCCCGTCGAAACCGAGCTCTTCGGCCATTACCTTTTCGTCGAGATACTCGTTTAGGAGCTGAGCGCCTTTGACTGAATCGAAATATTTGTTTTCGATTCCGAAGTATCCCTGTCTGATCACCTCGTCATTGGGGACGTAACGGTACGGTCGCTCGGTGAAATACATTATGTGCATGGCGATCCTCCCTTACCAAAGCTTATTCCAAAAAACTCTGGATCTCGCGAACAAATTCGGCCGATTTCTCGATTTCCGGGCGATGCCCGCATGCTTCGAAGACTACCACTTTCGAGCCTCGAATTGCCCGCTTGTAGTCCTGCGCCGCCGCCAGCG
>DASXNP010000003.1:0-3217 GCA_036494985.1 Binataceae bacterium (SeqCode) | reverse complement strand
CTCAAGTATATCGCCGTCGACGACTGCGGCAAACAAGTTAACCCGCTTCTGGTCGAAGGCCAGGTGCAGGGGGGGATCGCTCAATCGATCGGCGCGGCACTCATGGAGAAGACCGTCTACGATGAGAACGGCCAGCTGCTTACGGGAGAGTTTATGGATTATGCGGTCCCGCGCGCAGCGGACATCCCGGATTTTGTCCTTGGAAGCACCGAGACCCCCTCGCCCTCGAACCCGCTTGGCGTTAAGGGCGTGGGCGAAGCGGGGACGATCGGGGCGACGCCCGCTGTAGCGAACGCCGTCGTTGACGCGCTTTCGCCGCTCGGGATTCGCCACCTCGACATCCCGTTCACGCCGGAGCGAGTCTGGCGCGCGATCAGAGAGAAGGAAGGCCGATCATGATCCCCGCTGCATTCGACTACGTTCGGCCTGCGACGCTCGACGAAGCCCTGGGTTTTCTCGCCAAGCACGGCGATGACGCGAAAGTGCTCGCAGGAGGTCACAGTTTGATCCCGGCGATGAAGCTCCGGCTCTCGCAGCCGCGGGTTTTGGTCGACATTGGCAGGATCGGCGATCTCCGCTCGATCAGCGAGCGGGACGGGAAGATTGCGATCGGTGCGCTCACCACGCATTACGATATTGAGTCGTCCGATCTGCTCGCGCGCTCCTGCCCACTTCTTCCCGAAGTCGCAGGGAGGATCGGTGACGTCCAGGTGCGCAACAAAGGAACGATCGGCGGTAGCTGCGTGCATGCGGATCCCGCGGCCGACTGGCCGGCAGCGATGTTGGCCCTCGATGCGGAGTTCGAGATCGCGGGTTCCGGGCGAAGCCGGACCCTCTCGGCGCAAGACTTCTTTGTGGACATGCTGACCTCGGCGATCGAGTCGGGCGAGATTTTAACGGCGATCCACGTGCCAGTGACGCCAAAGACGGTGGCATACGTCAAGTTCGCGCAGAAGGCGAGTGGGTTTGCGGTCGCGGGCGTCGCGGCGTTGATTGACAAGGCGCGAAAGCACGTCGCAGTCGCGGTGACAGGCGTAGCGGCGAGAGCCTATCGCGCAGTCGGCGTGGAATCGTCGCTTCGCGGGTTGGAGCTTTCGGCGGCGACGATCGCGACAGCCGCTGTGAAGGCGGCAGATGGGGTCGATCCGCTCTCGGATATTCACGCCTCTGCGGAATTTCGGGCACATCTCGCCTGCGTCGAGACGAAACGGGCACTTGAGCTCGCTACCAGTCGCGGATGAAGCTTTCGGCGACATATACGTTCAAGGCTCCGCAAGAGAAGGTGTTCGCGGCCCTCGTCGATCCCTCGATTCTCCAGAAGTGCATCGACGGATGCGAAAAGATGGAAAAGACGGGGGAAGACACCTATGCCGCGCATCTCAAGATCGGCGTCGCCGGCATCAAGGGAACCTACGTCGGAAAGATTCGGATCGCGGAGCAGAATCCGCCGGAATCGTTCACGCTTCAGGCCGAGGGGAAGGGCGGTCCCGGCTGGGTGAAAGGGACAGCGAAGATCCAGGTCTCGCCGAAAGATGAGGGAAGCGAGGTACGATGCGACTCAGAGGGCCAGGTCGGCGGACTAATTGCGTCAGTGGGCTCGCGTCTGGTAGAGGCGGTGGGAAAGAAGATGCTCGACGAATTCTTTCGTAAGCTGGGCGAGCAGGTCGGCGGATAGTGTGCCGGCAGGCCGCAGATTATCCTCAAGCGGTCGTTGAACGGCAGAGAATTGGGAAATATCCGCAGATTACGCATATTTTTTGTTTCAGTTCCCTTGCGCACCGTCATGGGACCGAATAAAGCGCCTATGCTCTAAACTCTCGGCTCGGACGGAGCGGCTCGACTGAGCTCGCCGAAGTCCTCGCCCTACCCCCTTTGCTCCAAAATTGATCAAGAGGCATCTTTCGGAGCCACTCGCTTTGAGGTAATTCAGGACCTGCGCCCATTCGATCTTGCCGCTTTGGTCAATGCTTTACTTCTTAGCGATCACTGGCCTGCAAACGTTCGTGAGGCCCGTATCTAAAAAATCTGCGTAATCTGTTTAATCTGCGGATATATCCAATCTGCCGTCAATTGACTGGATGAATCATAACGATATCTGATATTGAGACATCGGTGCATTTAAGCAGGATGCTTTGCGGAAAAGGCTGCGATGGACCCAAATGATCTCGACCTCAGGCTTCTCCGATCGTTCCTGGCCGTCGCGCAGTGCGGAAAAGTTTCGACGGCGGCGAAGCAGTTGCATTTGTCGCAGCCAGCGGTCACCGCTCATCTTCGGCGACTTGAGGAAATCGTCGGCAAGCCGTTGGTCTCCCGTTCAACACGCGGCGTCAAGCTGACGACGCACGGGTACGTGTTGCGGACGCTCTCGACCGAAATTCAGAACACACTCTCCCGGATCGACGCTTCGTTCCACACCGAGCATCAATTGAGCGGTGAGCTTCGCTTCGGCGCCAGTCTGACGATCGCATCCCATGTCATCCCTTCATTCCTCGCCGAATTCTCCAGAGCTTATCCAAAGGTGCAAATCGAACTGCGGGTGGAAAACACGGAGGTTGTCCTGGAGTCCGTTCGCGAGGGTTTCTACCCCTTCGGATTGGTAGAAGGCAGTTCACGCGTAGGCGGGCTAAGGCTAGAACAGTTTGTCGAAGATGAGGTGTTTCTGGTTGCCGGTACCAATCCGACGTTTCGTAAGTATCAACAGCTGGCCGCGTCAGTGGCGACCGCTCAGGATCTGTATCAGCTTCCGCTGATCTGGCGCGAATCCGGCTCTGGAACTAGAGCGGTCGTCGAAGCGGCCATGCGCAAGCTTGGAATCCAACCAAGGCGGCTCGCGTACCAGTATGTTATCGCGGACATCCAGGCGATTAAGACTGCGACCATCCACTGTATGGGTTTTTCGTTTCAGTCCCGCTGGAGCGTGAAAAATGAGTTGGCTCTAGGCCAGCTGCGCGTGGTGCCAATTTCCGACCTCGCGGTCCGGCGCGGATTCTACTGGGTACTGCCCAGTGGCGCTCTGGGAGAGCCCAGCGACACGTTCGTCCACTTCTGCAATGGTTATCGCACGCAACTAACTTCGTCGCGTGCTTAAAAAATTCTGGCGCTGCGTACGTAGAACAGCTCCGTGGGAGTCAGAAACGAGTCAACCCGATCGACGGGGGTCTCCAAAACCTTCGGCTCCTTCTGGCGAATGATCAGACCGATCGATGAGGCTTGCCCG
>DASXNP010000002.1:0-3056 GCA_036494985.1 Binataceae bacterium (SeqCode) | reverse complement strand
TCGAAAAGTGCGGCGGAGAGTTTCGTCCCGATCCGACCTCTGCCCACCTCGGGCGCAACGTAGATGGGAGTTCCAACCGTCGTCGGCGCCCTTTGACCGCTAACTGCCGGTGCCCGCGTAACCGACCACGCGCTTGCCGCCATCGGCTACCAGCAGCCGATGGCGCGCGCGGTCGGAGTGAATCCTCGAACCATCGGCGGCGGTTCTCGCTTCGGACCTCATCAATATCGAAGGTTATCGGCAAGGTGCGGACCCAGTGGTGGTAGATTTCCGTCAGCCGCGCGAGTTCGCCGAGCTTGGCAGGGCGAATGCGAAGGTCGCTCACGGGCAGGATTATCGGCCCCCAATCGCATCGAGTCGGGCCCGAGCCGGGAGCGGAACCTGCAATTGCCGACTCCAAGCGGCCGCCCTCAGTTGCCGGCGCGCGAGTCGCGGTCGGTTGGGGTGCCCGACCGCTAAAGCCCAGTCGGATGCGCGTGCAATGAAAGTACCCGGCTTAAGCTTGCACTGGGTGAATCGTCGGCTTGCGGTTCGGTGAATCTCTCTAGGGCGGAGCCGATCGGAATTGCCCTTGCAATCAACCTTTCGGGAGGCCGAGGACGCGCTCACCGATGATGTTGTGCTGGATTTGATTGCTCCCCGCGGCGATTGTTCCGCCGCGCGCGGCGAGCATCTGAAGCAGCCATTTGCCGTCGTCCTTGACGAAGGCTGACTTCTGCTCAAGCTGACTGTAGGTGCCCAGCAGCTCCATCGCATAGAGTTGGAGGCGTAGATTCAGCTCAGTGCCGCACAGTTTCATCATCGAGCCTTCGGGTCCGGGAGGAAGTCCCTTAAGCTGACGGGTCAACTGGCGTAGTCCAGTGTAGGTGAGCGCCTTGGCTTCGCACGCGAACTCGGCGAGCTTTTGGCGGACGCTCGAGTCTTCCCAGGCGGTGCGGCCGTTACGATCTAGGGCCTTGGCGAGGCGGGCGAGTTCGCGGACCTGCCCGTGCGTGTCGCGCCCGCCGCCACCGCTGCGTTCGAACATCAAGGTGGTGATCGCGACCTGCCATCCCTGGTTCTTTGTCCCGACCAGATTTTTGCGGGGTACGCGAACATCTGTGAAGAAGACTTCGTTGAAGCCGCTGGCGCCGGTCATTTGGACCAGCGGGCGGACGGTGATGCCGGGGCTGTGCATATCGACTAGCAAGTAGCTGATCCCTTTGTGCTTGGGAGCGTCGGGGTCGGTGCGCGCCAGCAAGAAGATCCAATCGGCGTGCTGAGCGCTGGAAGTCCAAACCTTTTGGCCATTGACAACGAAGTCGTCGCCTTCCTCGATCGCGCGGGTGCTCAGCGAGGCGAGATCGGATCCAGCGTTGGGCTCGGAATACCCCTGGCACCAGATTTCGTCGGCGCTGAGAATTTTCGGCAGGAAACGTTGTTTCTGCTCCTCGGTCCCCCAGTGCATTAGGGTGGGTCCGACCAGCGACGTTCCCGAACCGATGTAAGGGGCGGGCGCGTGCGCGTGCTTGAGTTCCTGATTGTAGACGATGGTTTGCATCACGGTGGCACCGCGCCCGCCGTACTCCTTGGGCCAACTGATGCCGACCCATCCGCCGGAGTGGAGTTTCTTGTGCCATGCGATTCGCTTGGGCCAATCCTGCTCATCCTCTTCGATGAAGCCATCGAGAGCTTCAAGGCCTTCTTCAGGCGCGTTGTCCGCTAGCCACGTGCGCAACTCTTTGCGAAAGGCTTCGTCGTGCTCGCTGAAGTTAAAGTCCATCGGATAGGAACTCCTGTTGCCGGCGCCGTGCGCTCAGGTCCTTTGGGGAACCGCTAAAAATACGTGCGCCTATTACACCAGCGCGGTCTCGTGCTGGCAATCCGACCGCTTTGGCGCGGCCACGAGGATCGAAGTCGCACCTGTGTTGGGATTCGACCCGCCGCTCATCTTGTTCCTTTGCCATTTGCCAATCTGCGCCCATAGCCTCTTTTGATCGCCGCGTTACCTCCAAACGCTCGGGCGCGGCCTAGAGACACTTTTTCGCGCGTGGTTGCGACGTCGCTTTCGAGTCGCCGGCAAGCTTAAGAATAACTGGTCGATAGCCCTAGCTCATCTGACGAGACCACTCGCCTTGGGGGTTCGCCTCCCGCGGGTGAGCTTTATCACCAGGCGCGCTTGGGTGCTAAGCTCAGCGCCATGGAGACTCAGCACCGAGTCGAGATCTCTCCCGAGACCGTGCGCACAGGGATGAAGCTCGGTCCGATCTTCTATACCGTGTCGAGCGAGCAGATCTGCGCGTTCGCGCAGTCGTTGGGCTTGAAGGATGTAGCGTACGGCGCCTCGGCCGCAGAGCCTCAGATCGCGCCGCCGGGCATGCGGCTGATGGACTATTCGCTGCTGATCGCGGCGCATTTCACCGGCGGCAGCGGCGGAGTGCACGCCAAACAATGGTGCGAGTTCCACCAGCCGCTGCGCGCGGGGCAAACACTCAAGACCAGCGGGCAAATCGTGCGAACCTGGAACAAGCGCGGCAAATTCTATTTCGAGCTTGAGTACGAGACGCGCGATGCGTCAAGCGACGAGTTGCTTATGCGTCAGGCGATAACCTCGGTGCTGCTCCGCAACGGCGCGATGACCGCCCAAGCGCCGGGCAAATGAGCGAGTCAAACCAAGCGCTGCTGGTGTCCGAGCCCTATCTTATCGACGAGAAGTGCGCCAATGGGTATCTGCTCGCGGCTCCGGATCGGCCCACTTCACGGCGCAGAGTCAACATTCACAATGATCTCGCAGCGGCCCGCAAGGCCGGCTACCGGGCGCCGATCGTGGCGGGCGAACATACCTGGGCATTTCTTGCAGGGTTCCTGGCGGATCAATACGGGGCGAGATTCATTCGCGGTGGGCGCTTGGAGCTCGCCTTCATCAAGCCGGTACTGTTCGGCGAGACCATCCGCGCGGCGGCGCGAGAAATCGGGCGCTGCGGCGATTCAGTCGGACTCGAGGTGTGGGTCGAAAATGCGGGCGGCGAGCGGGTCGCGACCGGACGGGCGCGCGTCCGCGGCGATGGTTCAAACCG
>DASXNP010000001.1:0-3398 GCA_036494985.1 Binataceae bacterium (SeqCode) | reverse complement strand
GTTCTCGTATACTTCGCCAAGCGGGCGCGCGGCTGATCGCCACTGCCGGTAAAGCGCGGGAACTATCGCAAGATTGCCGACTCCGCCTTGGCCAACAAGGGCCTCGGCCCGGTCGCGAAAGTTGTGATCAATGTGCGTGCGATAAAGTGAGATCGGCTCGGTGACGTGCCCGTCGGCGTCGACGATCTTGAATCCACCGATTGCCATCGAAAGATTCTGGCTGCCCTGCAAACAGGCTGTCAACGAATCGAGACCTCAACTGCCTCCACCATCTTGCAGGCTCCGAACCCCGCTGAAAGAATGCAACGGCGCAACGAGATCCTCGGGTTGTTCCGACTCCTCGCTATGATGCGTCGCATCGAAACTGTTCTAGTAATTCTGGCCATAGCCTTCTATGCCTGGTTTCTCCACCGGCTGGGAGTGGCAAGCGTGCTGTCCTATGTTCGAATGGTCGGCTGGGGCTTGGGCGTGACGATCGCACTCGAGAGCGTCTCGCGGGTCTTCAACGCCTTGGGCTGGCGGGTGACGGTGGCCGAAGTTCCGCGCGAACTGTCCTTTGTAAGGATGTTTCAGGCGCGCATCGCGGGCGAAGCAGTCGATTATGTGACTCCGTCGGCGCAGCTCGGCGGCCAGTTCGTGACGGCGTTGATGGTCCGACGCAGGTTGAAGATGGCAATCGGTCTGGCCACGGTTATCGTCGCAGCGTTGGCGGAAGCGCTAGGGCAGATCGGCTTTATTAGCATCGCGATGCTGCTCTCGATGCGTTTCGCGGCAAGATTCCACGAGCTGCTATGGCCGATCATCGGTGGAATGACGCTCGCAATTGGCTTGGCCGGCGCCTTCTTCGCCGTTCAGCTAAGAAGCCCCTTCTCGTGGCTATGGAACGCCGCCGCTAAACTGGACCTCCCGCAACTCGCCAATCCGGAGATAAAAGATGCCGCGGCCGATGCCGATGCAATCCTAAGCGAATTCTACCTACAGCATCGGGGTCGTTTCGCCGCCTCTTGCCTGTGCTACCTCGTCTCCTGGAGCATGGGTCCGATTGAGATCTATATATTGTTAAGACTTCTCCATCAGCCAGCTGAGTTCCATACCGTGCTGCTTATCGAAGCTCTGGGGCAGCTCGTCGAGAAGGCTACTTTTATGATCCCGGGCAAGCTCGTCAGCCAGGAGGGTGGTAAGGCGCTGATTTTGAGCCTGCTTGGATATCCAGCGGAAATTGGCTTTGTGATCGGCTTTCTAAGGCGCATCAAAGAAATGGTTTGGGTGTTGTTCGGCATAGCCGCTCTGCTTGAGCACCGGTTTATCGAAGAGCGCGGAAAATCTGTCACTCAAAGCGAAGCAGAGTCCGCGAGCTACCGATTCGACCGCGCGGTCGCGCGAGGAAAGTGATGAATTCAACGACCTTCAAAATTGCAGCGTTGCTCGTCGCCTTGCTCGCAACGCCAGGGTTTGCCGGCGTGATAGTAACCGAGAAGACCTCGACCACCGGCGGCATGGGTTCGGGAGAGTCCGACCGCACCGTGATGGTCCAAGGCAACAAACAGAAGATGACGAGCGGAAAGCAATCGGTCATCCTCGATATCGACAAGGGTTCCGTGCTGATCCTGAATCCTGACAACAAAACCTATGTCGAGGCGCCGTTTCCCCCCACCGGACCCATGGCGGCGATGATGCAATCAATGGGAGGCATGAATCTTCAGTTCAAGAAGACCGGAAGCTCCAAGACCGTCGCGGGTTACCACTGCGACGAGTATACAGGTTCCGGATCGATGATGATGGGGGATTACACGGTCACCGCCTGTTTCTCGACCGATGCCCCTGGCGCCGCGGATTACTCGGCGTTCGACAAACAGATGGCGGAGAAGCTAAAAGGCAGTGCGATGTCAGCAATGGGCGCCCCGCCCGCTGGAGTTCCGCTATCGCTGGAGAGCACCACCAAGCTGAAGGCCTTTCAGATCCCCGGAATGGATCCGGAGCAAGCGAAAAAACTGGGCGCCGCGATGACCGGTCGTCCGCCGATAGTCTCGACCACGGTCGCGACCAGCATCAAGAGCGAGACCATTCCCGATGAGGCGTTCGTGGTTCCGGCGGGCTATACGCGACGCGAGATAAGGATGGGCCCGCCGCCGTCCGCTGCTCCCGGAGGCGCACCGTCGGCAGCTCCGCAATAGTCAAAAGACAGCTGAGAGTGCCGCGATGATCGTCGATGTAGTTGGAGCCGGACTCGCTGGGAGCGAGGCGGCCTATCAACTGGCACGTCGCGGTATTCACGTCCGGCTCTTTGAAATGCGTCCGGTTCGAATGACGCAAGCGCATCAGACGGGAATGTTCGCCGAGTTGGTATGTTCGAATTCACTGCGCAACGACTCGCTCGAAACCGCCGTCGGGGTGTTGAAGGAAGAGATGCGGCGCATGGGCTCCCTCGTGATCGCAGCGGCTGATCGCTCTCGAGTTCCGGCCGGCGCGGCGCTGGCGGTCGATCGCAATCGATTCGCGAGTTCGATCACCGACACGCTCTCGAGCAACCGCTTGATCGAAGTCATGCACGAGGAAGTAACCTCGATTCCGCAGTCATCAATCAACTCGCTCACGATTCTAGCAACCGGGCCGTTGACCGGCTCCGCGCTGGCGCAGGAGCTCGCACGGCTGACAGGTTCGAAGTACCTCTACTTTTACGACGCGATCGCGCCAATCGTCAGCGCCGAATCGGTTGATATGAAGGTCGCCTTTCGCGCTTCGCGCTATGGCAAAGGCGGGGACGACTATATCAACTGCCCAATGACGCAATCCGAGTACGACCGGTTTGTTAGCGCCGTGGGCGAGGCCGAGAAGGTGCCGGCACACTCATTCGAGAAGCCAATCTACTTCGAGGGATGCATGCCCATCGAGGAGATGGCGCGGCGCGGACCGCAGACCCTCGCTTTCGGCCCCATGCGTCCGGTCGGACTCGTCGATCCGCGGACCAATCGGCGACCGGCGGCAGTGGTGCAGCTACGGCAAGACGATCGGGAGGGCCGCCTGTACAACATGGTTGGCTTTCAAACCAAGATGACCTACCCGGAGCAACGCCGCGTTTTACGTCTGATTCCCGGCCTGGAGCACGCCGACTTCGTTCGCTTGGGCTCGTTGCATCGCAACACCTTCATAGATTCTCCGCGGCTGCTTCGCCCAACCCTCCAGTTTCAATCACGGCAAAATCTATTCATAGCTGGCCAGATGATTGGCGTTGAAGGTTATGTCGAATCGGCGGCGAGCGGTCTTCTGGCCGGTGTGAACGCGTCGCGAATCATTGAAGGGAGCGATCCCATTTTTCCACCTGCCGAAACCGCCCTGGGCTCATTGATCGCGTACGTAACCAATCGCGATCGCACAGACTTTCAACCTATGAATGCGAA